>CAZFNE010000039.1:6097-16162 GCA_964520335.1 uncultured Methanosarcinales archaeon
ATCGTTCAAGCAAATTTTGCCTCTACTTTTTAATTCTTAGAAACATGGGGTCATTTTTGCTCCTTTACTATCAGTTTAGTAACTTAAGCTCCACAATAATTGGTAGAAGCGTCTCGATCCTTACCAGTCAGCACCATTTCCATGAAACAAAATAGCCAGATACCTCTAGAATTTAAGTGGTTTGCATTGCTCTGCTTTTGCCGGAAGGATCGACACGCATCTGAATTGAGTGAGTGATAACATGACCAAAATAAGAAACATTGCCATTTATGGAAAAGGCGGGATTGGTAAATCGACGACATCCTCGAATATCAGTGCTGCCCTTTCCGAACAGGGATACAATGTTATGCAGATTGGATGTGACCCGAAAAGCGATTCCACTAATTCGCTGCGCGGAGGTAAGTTTATTCCCACTATACTCGACACGCTGCGTGCGGACCGAAAGGTGGAGATCGATGAAATCGTTCACCCCGGTTTCGACGGTATTCTCTGCGTCGAAGCAGGTGGGCCTGAACCCGGGGTCGGATGCGCAGGAAGAGGAATTATCACCGCTATTGAGCTTCTTAAGTCTCGCAATGTTTTCGAGGAGTATAGTCCAGACATTGTTATTTATGATGTATTGGGAGACGTGGTCTGCGGAGGCTTTGCCATGCCAATTCGTGAAGGCGTTGCAGAGCAGGTGTACACAGTCTCATCATCCGATTTCATGGCTATTTATGCTGCTAACAACCTCTTCAAGGGAATAAAGAAATATGCAGCTAATGGCGGTGCTCTCTTTAGTGGAATAATCGCCAATTCAATTAATCAACCTATTCAGAAGGAAATTGTAAAAGACTTTAGCAGTCACACTAAGACTACTATTGCACAGTTTGTCCCGAGATCACTGTCAGTAACGAGGGCCGAGTTATTAGGAAAAACTGTTATCGAGGCTGCACCTGATTCCGAACAAGCTTCCGTATACCGAAAGCTAGCTAAAACAATTATCAATAACAGGAAAAAGTACGTACCTTCACCTCTTGAGCCGGAAGAATTGAAAGAATGGGCTGAAAAATGGTCTGACAGTCTGCTGGGCCAGAGGGATGAAATATCTCCCAGTTGCAGACACGACTATATACCCCAGGAAGTTGAGGTATATAGCGGACGATAAGAGGGAAGGAAATGACCAGGATAAAATCAGAACTTCTTGTTCCTACCCGCGAAGAACGTCTTGGAACTGTATGCGCGTACGGAGGAAGCGGAAAGAATCTCGCACGCTGCTCAAAGGAGGGCTGCCTGAAGAGAAAAGACAGAAGCTTTTCCCAGGCTTCAGCCTGTGATGAAATGATGCCGCTGCTGAATGCAGCTATGATAAACGATAACGTAGTAATCGCGCATTCTCCCGTCGGCTGCTCGTCAATGATACCTGGAGTAACCCTTATCCATAAACTGGAAAGAGAACTGAGAGCACAGCCGCCTGATACCGTCAAGACCATATCTACCAATTTTGGGGAGCATGAAGTTGTCTACGGCGGAGTTAGCGAACTTGAGAATGCAATCCTTGAGGCTGAAAACAGATACCATCCTAAACTCATCACAGTGATTTCATCATGTGCAGCCGGAATCATAGGCGACGATTTACAGGCTGTTGTAAATAAAGTCCAGCCAAAAGTAAACGCGGTAATAGTACCAATGCAGTGTGAGGGTTTCAGATCTGGAGCTGTTGCTACAGGATATGATACTTTCCTTGTTGCCCTTATGCGAGCCATAGAGCCGCCAAAAGAAAAGAAAAAGGATACTTTATTGGTAATTAACCCTCTTACTATCTCACATGTTAATGAACTGGAAATTGAACGGCTCCTGGCTAAAGTAGGAATTAAAGTCCAGTATTTTCCTCTATTTACAGACGTGTCGAACATAAAGAACGCTTCCGAAGCTACGGGGGCAAGTACACTCTGCAACCTCATGAGCAATCTTTTCCTGATTAATATGGAAAAAAAGTACGGGATCCCTTATGTTGAACCCCCCATGCCTGTTGGGATTGAATTCACGAACTGGTGGTTAAGGGATACTGCGAAATTGTTTGGCAAAGAAGAGGAAATTGAAAAAGTGATTAAAGAGGAAGAAGCCAGACTGACCCCAGTACTTAACGAAATAAGGTCAAAACTTGAGGGGAAGAGAGCTTTTGTTGGTTTCAACCTGGCTCGGACTCTAGCCATCCAAAGTCTTTTAGAAGAATTTGGAATGGAAACTGCTGTCAGCACAGGCCTTGAGTATAGTGATGCATATGGGCTTGCACCTCTTGAAAATCTCAACCGTCGCAGTAAAAAAGAATTCACTCTGCAAATAGGCAATTTCCAGCACTTTGAATGGGTAAACCTCCTTGCAAAGGAAAAACCGGATGTTCTGGTGGGCGGGATAGAATACTGCAGTACAGGCATACGTCAGGGAATTCCAGTTGCTCCGGTTCTTCCTGGCACTCTCTATGTTGGGTATGAAGGGGCTTTGAGCTTTGGAAAAGAACTTGTAAGATCCCTGAGGAATCCTTCTTACGCTAAAAAAGTTTCAGCAAGAGTAAATCTGCCTTATCGTGCAAACTGGTATTCGCAAAATCCATTTAAATACATAGGTGATAATCAATGAGCTATGTAGATGCCCCAAGGACAACCTGTGCTCTTGGAGGAGCTCTCGATCTAGTCAATTCCATACATAGGGCAGTTCCAATTATCCATGCAGGCCCTGGATGCGGTATGGCATTATTTACCGGAAACCTTGGGCATGGCTATCAATACGAGGGTTATGCATGTGGTTATGCGATGCCTTCTACCAACACTCTCGAAAAGCAGGTAGTCTTCGGAGGGGAAGATCGCTTAAGAGAACAGATAAAGACAACCCTGGAGGTTATAGATGCAGATATTTATTTCGTGGTCTCCGGATGTACTGTTGGCCTTATAGGTGACGATATAAAAGCAGTTGTCAGTGAATTTTCAGGAAATGACAAGCCTATTATCTTCGCGGAAACTCCAGGCTTTAAAGGTGACACGTACAAAGGTTATGATATAACATACAAGGCGTTGATCGATCAGCTCACAACTCCATCTAAAAAGAAGAAAAAAGGAGTTGTAAATCTTCTAGGGATCGTGCCACTGATGGATGCTTTCTGGCAAGGGAATATTAACGAGATAGTTAGATTGCTCGAACGAGTAGGCCTCAAAGTAAACTTATCAGGAAACGGAGATACTTTGGACAAAATAAAAAATGCTTCCAAGGCAGAGCTTAATATTGTCCTGTCTCCTTACGCTGGTGTTGCAGTAGCTGAACATTTCAAGCAAAAATTCGGCGTGCCTTACCTTGTATACCCGCTGCCTGTGGGATCCGAGACCAGTAATTTCCTTAGGGAAGTGGCCAAAGCCCTTCAACTGGATCTGGAAAAGGTGGAAAAGGTCATTGAAGATGAGGAAAACACTTTTTGGAAGTATCTAACTAAATTTACAGAAGCCCATGTTTTTGCGCTTTCCAATAAGGAATTTGCTGTAATTTCCGATTCAAACTATGCAGTAGGAATAACGAAGTTTCTGGTAAACGACCTCAGCTTAACGCCGAGTTTAATAGCAGTCACTGACCAGCCGGATGAGACTCTTGAGGAGCCTATAAGGAAAAATATTTCAGAACTAGACTACGAGCTTGAACCAACCATATTATTTGAGCCTGACAATTACAAGATCTGGGAACTTATCAAGCAGAAAAAACCCAGTATCCTCTTTGGGAATACGAATGACAAGATCGAAGGCAAAAAAAACGGGATCTCAACTTTCCCCCTGACATTCCCACTATACGATCAGGTGGTACTTTCAAAAGGCTATTCGGGGTATAGAGGAGCAATCACACTTGCTGAAGAATTGAGTACGTTGCTTATCTCTGGCGCGTAACCAGAATTTTCAAGATTTTTGCTGTGTTCGACTTATGGAATTTAATAAGACAGAAGAAGTTGCCTTTCAAATCAATTTTTTTTAAATCAATATTTTTTCAATATTTTTTAACACTTTTTTAACACAGCAAATATTTTACCCTGGAGTTCGTTAAAGATTATCCCGATAGGAATAAAAAATTAATACGTCTGTTTGTATATTCCAGTAAACATGCATAAAATAGAATTAGCCTGAAACAAAGAATTAAAGGTTAAAAAACACTAAAAGATAATAAAAATAGCAGGATGCTTAAAATAAAATAAAATTCAAATGTTCATTTGCACAGATGTTTACTTAAGCTTATGTGCAGTCTAGAAAGTTGCAAAATGTTTCAATGTATCCCGAAAATTTATGCATAAAACTTACGCATTAAACTTATGCATCCTTCAATAAGTTTTCAAGTTTCTGGATTCTCTCAAGCTGTTTGAACAGATAATGATTGTATTCAAGCTCAGAATCGGCTTTAATTTTTACTTCTTCTCTTGAAGGATGCATTATCCAGTTCCTGAATTTATCAAGGCCGCCGAATTGCTCAACGTCTCTTATTGACAGACCGTATTTTTGCTTAAACTCATCATAATACTTAAGGGCTATCAGGTAATCGTAAAAGCTGCATTCTTCAAAAACAGAAAGCTCATACTCTTTATCCTGCATTCTGCACTTGGGTCTTGCTAGCTCTATAAATCTAGCTTCAGACATCCTCGCTTTAAAAAAGGTCTTCATCTGGTTTTCCAATCTATAAAGCAGCAAGTAAAAAAACATCCGCACGGCTCCTTTTCTCAGGTCTGCAATAGTGACTATCCCTACGATTTCCGCATGAATTACAAAGAAAAAAGAGTTCCTATCCAGCATTTTGATCAAAGACATTATATCCAGGTCTTTTGAAACTGTTTTATTCGGCAAAATATAGTATTCCCTGGAACCTCTGCTGTCAAAATATCGGGTAATGCTCCCATCTTCATTTTTAACAGGAAAAATAGTTATCTCGGTATGAAGTTTAGAATCTTGAGGATAAAAATAAAACTCTTCTTTTGGAGTCATTATTTGCTCCACAGTCAAGCTTTTATGAATTCGCTCAAAAACCTCATCGTTCACTTTAAACCACCTAACATTCTCAGGACTGGTGCGGTTGAAATCAAAATCAATTACGTTAAACCTTCAACTGCATAAAACATGCTTTAATCAAACATCTATTAGCTTTATTTAACTTTATTTTTTCCTTACCTTATTTTTTTTCTTACCTTAACTTCTAATTTTTGTTATAAACTCATTATATTTTACGAGTGATGCTAGAACATATCTTTTAGTCTACCTTTTAACTGTGTACTAAAAGTATATTCTCACTCATTACATTGATTCTATTTGTATTTCTACTAGCAGATTATCGAGTATATGGAAATGCATCTTTTATTGACTCAAACTTACAAATTATTTTTATACCCTAAACCAATATAACAATAATAATGATAGATAGTATCCAAATTCAAATTTTCTCTATAACAATTATTCTCATTAGTGCTCTAGTATACTATTTTGGAGTATGTTGGGGCCACACACAAGTTGAAAATTACAATAAATCAGATTGTTATTTTGCAAGTATACTGTTCATAGTAAAATACATGTTACCAGCTTGTGCATTAATAATTTATCTTCAAGTTTATCTTCAAGCAAACCCCACTTTATTTCAAGACATTCTAAATAATACAAATGTGCCCAAAATAATATACATGTTACTAGCTTGTTCGGTAATACTTCATCTTCAAACAACCTCTATTTTATTTTCAGAAATTCTAAATAATTTAAATTTTATTTACTGGATTTTTATCTTATTGGTTCAAGTCATTTTCTTAGGGTGTATATCCTATCTAAACAAAAGATATGAGAAGCGAAATAAATCTGAAACATATAAAGACAAGCAAACCTTTCTTTATCTTGACGTAATTGGAGGTTTATTACTATGGGGTAAAGTAGAAGATAAAGATCGTAAAGGGTTTGATCGTAGGAAAAGAAAAATGACAGAACATCTTATTCTACTTGCCATCTCGAATCTTACAGTTATTATTATTTATTTTTTTTACAACTTTGATAAACTCGAATTTGCTTTATTATCCGCTGGAATTGGTTTTCTAACTTTTACAAATATTGTATTTTCAGTTGGACATAGTGAAGCTTACTATCCCAAAGCTAAAATATATTTGAAAAAAGATTTGAAAAACGACGATGAAGGTATTGAAGGAAATATGTTGAAATACGGAGAATATATATGTTTATTAACAGATGATAAAGAACGTTTAATCAATAGGGACGATATACTCTACATCGAATACATCTAAACTTCTTTTTTATTAATTGTATTCAATAATATATTTGTATTATTGTTATGTTTCTCTACCTTTTGATGTGAGAAAAGGAATCAGTATTGTTTGGAGATTCACAGTTGATACTTTTATTAATGTTGTAATAGAAATCCACAAAGCGCCAGAACGATAAAAGATTCTCAGCAAGCACGTGAATTTTTATTTTGTCTATTTTATCGCTCACTAAATATTATTTTTTCATTTAGTATGTGGAACTTATTCTTACATTCGAACAAGATTGATTCAACCCAAAATTAGTGAATCTTGATGAGTTAAGGATGAAAGTATAATTCATCTGCTTTATCATTATGCCTAAGGTTTGATATGAACGTGTTTTTAAGTTCCATTTGATCGACAGAAGTCCTCATTTATTCTTGCCTGTTATTCGAAGAATTTCATCTTAGTTTGAGTAACTAAACTATCTCTCTGTTAGATTAATAGAGAACATACGGCACATTTTGCCGGAAAATGCGGTTTTAAATATTAACAAATGTTATTGTTCTTTGCTAAACATCAAGGAATCTTAGAACAAAGAAAAATCAGAATTAAGCAGGGAAAAACATGAACTTAAAAAAGTCGAAATGTCGAAAAACTGCTAATTGTTTGGATTTCAACGTAATTGAGACTTCAACCTGCTGTTGTTGTTGATTATCCCCATCTCTACTCTCTTCCTTTTTTTCTTTTTTACAATCAAAATCCAGCCTCTATCTTAGTCAAAAAATGTCCTTTAACAACGAATTATCCTGAAAACCTGATTATCTAGCTATTTATCGTACAGCACTTGAAATCAATAGGGTTTGCAAAATAAAAAATGTAAAGGAGTACTCAAATGCCAAAAAGTGTCTACAAAAGTGCAGTTCCTGTAAGAGAGGACAGGCTAAATACAACAATCACATACGGAGGAACTGCTCGTGAACTCGTGAATTTAACAACGAAAAGATGTTTGAAAACAAAAGATCGGGAATTCTCCCAGACAACTTTCTGTCAGGAATGGCTTGCAATATTTACACTGGCAACTATAAAAGACGCAGTTGTAATTACCCATGCCCCTGTGGGATGTACCAGTTCACTGCCTTTTATTAATATATTCAGCCGCTTCGGACAAATTCTGAGGGGGCAAACCCCATTAAACATAAAATGGATTTCCACAAATCTTACCCAGGCAGAGGCTATTCATGGAGGCGAGGACAAACTCAAGGAAGCAATCTTAGAAGCAGATAAAAGACACAACCCGAATGCTATTTTTGTTTTCACTTCCTGTGTTGCAGGGATCATTGGGGAGGACATTGATGCCATAATAAAAAAGGCTCAAGGAGAGGTATCTGCAAAAGTAATCCCTGTATACTGTGACGGATTTAAATCAAAGGTATGGGCATCAGGATATGACGGGTCATTCCAGGGAGCTTTGAATCATCTTGTTAAGAAGCCTAAAAAGAGAAGAAGCGATTTAATCAATGTGATAAATCCGCTCACAGTTGGAAGACTGGATGAGGTTGAAATCGAAAGACTTCTGGCTAAATTAAAACTCAAAGCAAATTTCATCCCGAACTTCACTACTACAGAAGGGATTGGAAAGTCGTCAGAAGCAGCCCTCACTACAAGTATGTGCCCAACATTCAGCGAGTACTTTGCAAAATCATTAGAAGAGCGCTTCCAGGTGCCCTATACTCAAAAAATAATGCCAGTTGGCCTTGATAATACAGATCTGTGGCTTAGAGAAATTGGGGAAATACTTGGAAAAGAAGACGAAGTAGAAGCAATCATAAAAGAGGAAAGAGAAAGAGTTGAGCCAAAGATAGAAGAACTTAAAGAAAAGCTTGCAGGAAAAAGAGCATTCGTAAGTGCAGGCCAATCAAGAGCAGTAGGGATTCCAAACCTTCTTGCAGACCTTGGGATGGAGATTGTAGGAGTCACTGCGTACCATTATGATGAAGTAATCTTTGAAAGCTTTGCAAAATTAGAGAAAAGATGTGGAAATTTCTGTACTAATATTGCAAATGTACAGCCGTATGAACAGACAAATATCCTACATAAAGAACAGCCTGATTTCTATTTCGGCCACGTTGGGGAATCAATCTGGGCTGCAAAGCAGGGCTTCCCAACTGCTATGATTTACAATTTATCAGTTACCTTTGCCGGTTATAATGGGCCGATATCCTTTGGAAGTAGAATTCTTAACTTAATCAACAATCCCTCCTTCAGCAAAAAGCTTGCCGAACATTCAAAGCCAATATACCGTGAAAGCTGGTTTAATGAAAATCCATTCAAATACCATAAAGGGGGAGATTAAAATGAGCAATATTATTGAAGCCCCAAGATTTTCCTGTGCCCTTGGAGGCGCATTAAGCACGCTTACAGCTATAGAAGGTATTGTTCCGATTATTCATGCCGGACCAGGATGTGGCGTCCAGTTATTTTACGGACAGAGTTTTTCTGGGGGTTTTAGAGGCTCTGGGTGGATTGGGGGAGTGAGTGTTCCAAGTACAAACACCTATGAAAAAGAAGTTGTATTTGGGGGAGAAAAACGGTTGAAAGAGCAAATTGAAAAAACAATTGAGCTTATCGAAGCAGATAGATACGTGGTACTTGCAGGCTGTACTGCAGAACTTATTGGAGACGACGTGGGCTCAGTATTACGTGAACTTAAAGATAAGTCTAAAGATAAGTCAATTATCTACGCTCAAACTGCAGGTTTCAAGGGTTCAAGCTATGTAGGTTATGAAATCCTGCTGGAAGCGTTCATAGATCAGTTAGTTGAAAAAAGACCCCGTGAAAAGAAGCTTGTCAATGTGCTTGGAATAGTGCCTTCTCAGGATGTGTTTTGGGAAGGAAACCTTGTAGAAATAGAGCGCATACTAAACGCCATTGGGCTTGAGGTCAACACGCTCTTTAATGGAAAGAAGATCGAGGATTTGTCATCTGCTGCTCTAAATATAGTATTATCCCCCTGGGTAGGTATTAAAGCAGCTGAAAAATTGAAAGAAAGATTCGGAACTCCATATATTGTTAATCCACTCCCTATAGGGCCCGATGAAACAAGCTCTTTCCTTAAAAAGGTTGGGACTGCACTGAAAATAGATGTTAATGATTTTACGGCCAGAGAGGAGGAAAAGACCTACAAATCTATCGATAAAGTTGCGGATTTCCTTGTGGATTTTGATGTGCAGCTCCGATTTGCAACCATTACGGACTCTAATTACGCAATAGCCCTCAATAAATTTCTTGTAAACGAATTCGGATGGGTTCCTTCAATTGTCCTCATAACAGACGACACTCCGGAAGATTACAAAGCTTATATTAAAAGAGAACTCAGCTTCAAGAATACCCTTTCTCCGGAAGTCATATTTGAGTCCGACTCCGGAAAAATTTGGGATGCTGTGGAAAAGGAAACTCCGAATTTCATATTTGGCAGTTCGCTTGATAAAGATCTTGCAACAAAGCTCGGAGCAACAAAACTAAGTATATCTTTTCCTTTTACGGATAGAATCGTAATTGATAGGGGGTATGCTGGATATAGAGGTGCAATAAGCCTTATTGAAGATGCCTTAAGTGAATTTGTAGCTCCACTTTAAACTTAAGTACTAATTAATCAAAACCTATTAATTAGACTCTTTTATTTTATTTTATTCTATTTTAGTTTTTATATTTTACTTGGCATGAAAGTACATGAGGATATCTTCCTCACGTACTCTCTCGATCATCTTTTCCTATAATTGCGAGAATTTCACTAATTATTGTGATACGCTCATCAACTGAGAATATCT
>CAZFNE010000040.1:0-1878 GCA_964520335.1 uncultured Methanosarcinales archaeon
TTTTTAGTAATAATGCAGAATTCACTCAGTCATATTTTTGGCGTGAAGCTCATTTTGAATTTGCGCATTTTAACGAAACTAATTTTGTAGATACTAATTTCAGCGGCAATGCTTACTTTATTTTCACTAACTTTAATGGTGAGACTCACTTTGAGGGTTCCTATTTTAGTAATATGGCAAACTTCTGTAGTTCAACTTTTAGTGGTTTAACTGAATTCTCAAACTCAAATTTTGAAAATTTACTTCTAGATAACTCAAAGTTTAAAGAAGTGAATTTTTTTGATGCTAGGTTCAAAACCATCTCATTACATAATACCAATTTTGAAAAAATCAAGATCAAATGGAATTCTCTTGAAAATTCACTTGTTTTTGATGGGCCAACATACATAAAGTTAATACAAAATTTCAGAAATTTTGAACAATTTGATGACGCTGACGACGCGTATTATAAATACCGAAGCGAACGTCAAGCACTGGAATCTTGGTTTTCGCCCTCTAAATGGGAAGATCTGTTTATGTGCCTTACATGCGGGTATGGTGTGAAACCTTTTAATACATTATTTGCAGGTGCTGGAGTAGTTTTATTATTTTCTCTTTTTTACTGGAATTTGGGTAGCATGGTCCGCCTCGATGCTTTTTATCTTAGTTTAGCTGTATTTATCGGCTTTGGGAGCTTTATTAAATTTGAGAACAATGACTGGAGTCTGGGAGAGAGGTTTAGAAAATGGGTTCTATTTGAACGGCTTTTGGGTTGGCTGGCTCTAGGTCTATTTGTGGTTACTTTAACTAAAGTAATGATAAGACCGTAATTTTAGGAAGTTCAGGGACTTTTAATTGGAATAGAAAGAAAAATCATCAATAAGAGTAAATCCTAAAATATGTCTAAAGTTAAATTTTATTTTTTGGTTTGGATGAAATTTTTCTTTCTAAGGTCAACTGTGCTGAAACTTAGAATAATTTACTATCCGAGCTTTTAAACCTGTGTTGAGAAATATATTCTTGAGGAAGTTACAGCAATTTGAATAATAAAAATGGGTCTCAAGATTATTTGTCCAATAGTCTTGACTCATTCTTAGCTCAATCTATAAGAGACTTAAATTTCGATTAGAAAAACTATCATGAGCTTTATGGTGTATACATAAAAAAGTTCATTTCAATCTCTAAAATACGGAAAACTTGGCAAAAATAAGCATCTAAATTATAAAATTCTGATTGTAATCTCCCCCTATGTTCTAATAAATAGATCTAAATAGTTTATTTTTTCAATAATCGAGCTTTTGCCCGCCTATTTGTCGTAACAGATAAAAGTTAAATTTGTAAATAATTTTTATTTAATTCTTTTTCAATCTTTAGCCTAAATTCCCTGCTTTGAACTTTCATTCACTTCTCTTTAACCATAAATATTCAAACTCTTTTTAATGATATATGACCAAAATCTTAACATGAGAGTTTGCTTATTATTCAGGTGCTCATATAAAATTCTCTTACACAAGCTCAACAAGTTTTAATATCACAAGTTTCTAAAGCTAGAGTCGGTGGGGTAAGTATAACATTTTCGATATGAAGATGCCTCCTTGAGAATATGTTGGATAGTGTATACTATGCACAGCACCTTCCAAGTGAAGATATGCGTTTGAGATTTGTTGGATAGAAACGTGATTTAGAGCTTTTTGAGCAAGAAATGCTCAAACAATGCTGCATAGAACACATTATAAGTGGGGTTATAAGAATGGTATTAGAAAATCTGAAAAGAATAATAAAAAAGTCTGTAGGAACTAAAAGTTTACAACCACATTCCATCATGAAAATGGCTGATTGGATTCATAACCTGGAATTTCTGGTAATAAGGGTGATGATGTTTGCTATAGGAGTCCATCA
>CAZFNE010000040.1:1978-16084 GCA_964520335.1 uncultured Methanosarcinales archaeon
TATTGGTTTTTGCATTTCCGACTGAAAATGGCGCATCTGAAATGGATGGAGCTATTAAGCGGCTTCAAAAGGAGCAGTTGATTACTCTGGATGATGCTGCGGTTGTTATCCGTAAACCGGATGGCAAGGTCAAGGTAAAACAAGCAATGAACCTGGTAGGCGCAGGTACATTAGGTGGAGCTTTCTGGGGAATGTTAATAGGATTGCTCTTCTTTATGCCTTGGTTAGGACTCGCAATTGGGGCTATTACAGGTGCAATTACAGGTAAACTGGCAGATTATGGAATTAACGATGATTTCATTGAGGAAGTGGCTCAGACTATAGAACCAGGAGGGTCCGGCCTTTTCCTCTTAATCTCAAAATGGACGGAAGATAAAGTCCTTGACGAATTAAGCGAATTCAAACCTAAAATAGTCCGCACATCCCTTTCCAAAGAAGAAGAACACAAACTTAAAGTCGCATTTGGAGCTGGAGAATAAACGAAAAAACAGGTCTCGATCTACAATATTAGAAAGTTTTTTACTTTTTACTAGATCTGACCTATAATTCTCTTCTCATTTTTTATTTCGATTGTCTCTGTTTTTATCGACTTTTTTGAATTTTCTTAAATACTCGATCAAGGCTATGTAAGTTTTTAAGCGGAATATACTTTCCATTAATTTTAAATTATCCGAAACCTTATGGAAAGGCAATGGTCCCAAAAATTCTTGTTACTAACGATGATGGCGTTTATTCCACAGGATTGAAAGCTGCTTTTGATAGTGTTTCAGATCTCGGGGAGGTTACAATTTCGGCTCCTGCTATTCAGCAGAGCGGAGTCGGGCGTTCGATATCCATATTTGAGCCTCTCAGGATTACTAGAACAGACATCGGAGGCATTCCTGCATATGCCGTAGGGGGAACCCCTACAGATTCTGTAATTCTTGGCATTTTTACTATTTTAAAAGAAATGCCTGATCTTGTACTTTCTGGTTTTAATATCGGAGAAAACATAAGTACAGACACCATCACCACTTCAGGCACTATTGGAGGAGCTCTTGAAGCTGCGAGTTATGGAGTACCTGCAATTGCCGCATCCATGCAGGTGCTTGACGAAGGACAAAAATTTGATGACCCAAGGGACTATCATAGAGAGCGTTTTGAAGCCGGGATAAAAGTCGTCAATAAAATCGCTCGAAATGTGCTAAAGCACGGCATGCCTGAAAATGTGGACCTTCTGAATATTAACATCCCTTATCATGCTGCTGAGGATACTCCGGTAGAAATAACGCGCCTTGCGCGAAAGATCTTTAAAACCGATGTTGAAGAAAGGCATGATCCAAGAGGAAGACCTTATTACTGGATTGCAGGAGATTTAATCCGGGAAGAAGAAGAAGGAACAGATGTGCATGCAATTATGCAAAAAGGGTATGTTTCAATAACACCAATTTCTTTAGACTCAACCGCCAGAATAGATTTTTCGGAAATCGAGAAGTATCTCTGAAATGAAGAATTATTCGAGAATAAATTTCTCTAAATTTTTATTTTAATTTAATTTATTTTATTTTAATTTTATCTTCTTATATACTGTTTCTTATGTCTGTTTTTTATTTTCCAATTCTATTGTTTATTTTTTAACTGTGTTTTCACTTTTTATTATGTTCTTTTATTATTTTCCTCATCAGAATTTTCTCTTTCAATGTGAATTGAAATATCCTTCCATTCGGAATTAATTGTATGCAGGGTCTCTACCATTGCTTTGATAACATTCCCTACTATTTTCTGGACAAATTCATTCATAGGAATTTTTCGGCCATCTACTGAAAGTTCAATTTTCATCTTCTTCATCCCAATTTATGATCTTTAGCTTTGTTTATCCAATTTAATTCAACTTTTACCTTTAATATCTTTGTAGTTAAGTACTTTTACAGGCATGTAGTAAGGTTTTCTCTGGCTTACCGCGAGTTTGAGAAGCTTTTCGATTTCGTCTGGGGTTTTAGCTTCTCGGGCATCTACAAGGTTATCATTTACGAGCAAGCAAGGTTTGAATTTTCCGTCGGCTGTAACTCTTAATCTGCTGCAATGCGCACAAAATTCCGAATTATCCATAGGGCGAACAAACTCGACTTCAGCCCCATCAATAATATATTTTTTACGATGGTGTAAGTGCCTAATCCTTATCTCACTTGCCCTTCCAGCCAGTTTTTCTTCAAGAGCTTTCGAATCAATGGTATACTTTGAGAGCTTTGGGTCGATATTCATGAGTTCGATTAATTGGAGGATGACTTTTCCTCTATAAGCCCGGACGAAATTAATCATAGAATCAACTTCACTGTCATTTATCCCTTTCAATACTACCATATTTAATTTTACAGGAATCAGTCCAGCTTCGACTGCACTATTAATCCCTCTAATCACTTTTTCCAGAGAATCGGCAGAAGCTCCTGTAATTGCCTCATATTTTTCAGGCACAAGCGTATCAAGGCTGATATTCACTCTATCAAGGCCGGCAGCTTTCAGGAATCTCGCACGCTTTTCAAGTAGAATACCATTTGTAGTTGCAGAGATTTCTTTCAAAGGAGGAAGGCAGGAAAGGATATCTTCAAAATCTTTCCTGAAAAGTGGTTCTCCTCCTGAAAATTTCACCTTATTAACCCCAAATTTTGCAGCTACCCTGACGATTTCACAAATTAACTCAGGCTTCATTTCGTGCCCTATAGGACCATAGGTGCAAATATCTGCGCCTTCATTATGACAGTATATACAAGAGAGATTACATCTATCAGTAATGGATATGCGTAATCCGGTTACTTTTCTTCCATATAAATCTACAAGGGATTCCTTGCCTTTTTCTATTGGAAGTTTGGAACTTAGGTGTAGTTTTTTGCTTTTCATATTTTTCTTACTTAATTTATATAAGTTGTATATTATGTTTTATTTCTGTCTGTTGTATATAATGATATGGTTTGAGGAATTAAATAAAGGTGAGAAAAACGGTTTTGGTAGCGATATGTTTTATTTGCTATATAGCTTAAGTATAGCTAATATAAATTGCTAATGCATAATAATCGATGTTTTCAGGAATTTTTATGAGATTATATCCTGCTCATCGGCTTTTTGATTCTTTTTTAATTATTTTTTTAATTATTTTTTTTATTTTCATAGCTACTGAACTATCTAATATGAGTAATTATTCTATGTCTGAGCTCCTTCGGTAAACGGTTGCTGTTCTCCTTAACAAGACGAATTGATTTATATTAATCCATCCAATAGATATCAAATGACAAAAGGAGTACTTATTGCAGGAACCCATAGTGGGGTTGGAAAAACAACAGTCTCCATGGGTATTATGGCTGCCCTTAAGCACAGGCAGTTAAAAGTTCAGCCTTATAAAGTTGGACCAGATTACATTGATCCTTCTCACCATACCGCAATTTGCGGGCGTCCTTCAAGAAACCTGGATACATATATGATGGGTACCGAAGAAGTCGGGCAGACTGTTGCCCGAACTGCTGCAGACGCAGATATTGTAGTAGTAGAAGGTGTAATGGGACTTTTTGACGGAATCGATTCTACAGAGATTGCAAGTTCTGCCCATGTTGCAAAAATCCTTAATTTGCCGGTTATTCTGGTAATTAACGTACACGGGATGTCCAGAAGTACAGCCGCTATTCTAAAAGGATATTCGGAGTTTGATCCTGAAGTCAGGATTGCAGGAGTTATTCTAAATCAGGTAGGAAGCCCCCGCCATGCAGAACTCGTAAGAAATTCTCTTCCCGGAAATATTCCCATCATAGGCACGATCCCGCGCAAAAAAGATATCGAAGTTCCTTCCAGGCATCTGGGGCTTTATATGGCTCATGAAAAAGATTATAATACTGAGGAAATGGCAGTATTTATTGAGGAGAATGTTGACCTTGATGCAGTACTTGAGCTTGCAGAAACCTGTTCTGTTCCTGAACTCGAAAATGTAGAAAAAAAGGAGGCAGAAATCAAAATAGGAGTCGCATGGGACCCAGCCTTTTGTTTCTATTATCAAGATATGTTTGCTGCCTTTAGAAAGTATGGGGCTGAAGTTGTATTTTTCAGTCCAATGACAGGAGAGCTTCCAGACCTGGACGGAATCTACCTAGGAGGCGGATATCCTGAGCTATATGTTGAAATTCTTGAAAATTCGGAAACCACTCGAAAATTAAAAGGGCTTGCAAGTGACGGCCTGCCTATCTATGCAGAATGTGGAGGGCTACTCTACCTCTGTGGGACCTATGAAGTAGAAGACAGGACTTATAAGCTTGCAGACGTTGTGCCTGCAAATACCCGCATGACAAATCGGTTAAAAGCCCTTGGCTATACCGAAGCTCGCCCTCTAGACAGAAACTTTTCCTCTTATAATATCAGGGGCCACGAGTTCCATTACTCTCTTACGGAATGCGATAAGGACGCAAAATTTGCATATGAGATGCTTCGAGGTAAAGGAATACAGGACGGCTTTGATGGTCTTGTAGAACACAATACTCTCGCAGGATACATGCATTCTCACCCCGCTACTTTTCCTGTAGAAAAATTCGTGCAAAAGTGCCGCCAATATAGAAAAAGATGAGAGTAATAGGAAAAATGAAAATCTACATTTAACTAAATTTAACTAAACGCGTAAATCTAATACCGTAAAAGGCAATATTTCTATTTTTTATATTTTTCTTTTTAATGCCTTTTACTGTTTCTATTGCTATTTAATTATAAGACCTCTTCACCTTTTATACACAATTTTCTTTCTAGCATACTATGAGCTTTTAAAACAAATAAAAGTTTTTAAAGGCTTTTAAAAACTTTTAAGAACTTTTATACTCTACTCTGCATTTGGATATCTACCTATTTAGATATCTGCTTATGGTTTATTAAAAGGTGGAACTTAAAATGAAATTTATATGTCCTCTCCTGGTTGTCAAGGATATTGAAGTTTCCAAAAAGTTTTATGAAAATATCCTTGATCAAAAGGTTCAATACGATTTTGGTGAAAATGTTTCATTTGAGAGCGGTTTTGCTATCCATTTAAAATCACATTTTTCAAATTTGATAAACATAAATGAAGGCAATATTATCCAAAAGTCGAATAACAGCGAATTGTATTTTGAGGAAGAGGATTTGGACACCTTTCTCAAAAAGCTGGCAGCTCTGGATTCTATTCAATATGTTCATGAATTAAAAGAACAGCCCTGGGGACAGCGAGTTATTAGGTTTTATGACCCTGACATGCATATTATTGAAGTCGGTGAACCAATGGAAAGTGTAGTAAAAAGGTTATTAAATACAGGTTTATCGATTGAAGAAACCTCAAAAAGAACCATGATGCCAGAAGAATTTGTCAAACAATTTACATGAATTAAATTCTTTATACTTTCTTATTTTCTAAAAATTACATTTCTTGATAATTGAGATGAAATTATCATGATTTTATTGAGAGGAAAAGAATCGAATAAGCTAATTTTGGCAGAGTAAAAATTAAATGTGAAGTCCTTTATTATTTTCACAGTAAAAAAAGCTTTAAATTAGATCAAAGGAAAATAATCCTTTTTCAGACGTTTAGCGACTTCACATTCCCTTTGGCTTCTCATTCATTTTTTAATATTTCAATATACCCATATAGATATTGGATTTCCCATTTTGCGAGTCTGTCCACACTACTTTGTTGTTATATATGGCAGGCTCAACTTGGTCTGATTTACTTGTAGTGTGTATCTGGTGATGGGTCTTAAGATTGAAAGCATAAATATCCCAGTTTCCGTTGCGATTATCCTGCCAAACTATACTGTCACCGTACACTACAGGTTTTTCCGAGTCTAATAAGTTTGTAGTTATCTGAATTTCCTTTTTCTTCGAGAGATCATACATATAGATATCCCAATTTCCATTGCGGGAATCCTGCCATACAACTTTGTTTTTATAGATATCAGGGCTGCTTGCTGATCCGCTGGTAGTTATTTGAATCTGCTTTTTAGCGGACAGATCATACATGTATATATTATTTGGTTCCTCACCGGGCATCACTTCCTGAGACCCTACCCACGCAATCTTATTACCATATATAGCAGGAGAGAATGCAGATTCATTTATTGTCTCTAACTTGGAATTGCGGAGATTGTACATGTAAACACCTGGCGAACCCACATTATAAATTTCAAACACAATTTTGTCGCCATATATTGCAGGGTTGTCTACCAGGTCGCTATAAGTCATGATTAATTTCTGTTTTTTAGTGGAAAGATCTCGTATATAAAAACCTCCGTCTATGAGGTCTACAGGGTTAACGTACCACTCCATCCATGCTACCTTATTCTCGTATATTGCAGGAGAGTAATGATTTGATCCATTATTGGTGATTCGAGTTTCCTTTTTAGTTGAGAGATCGTACATATAGATATCGATTTCTCATTACCCAAACGGCTATCTTACCACACTATCTTATTGCCACTAATATCAGGACTGGATGCTGATCCACTTGTCGTAATTTTAGTTTCAGTTATTTTTGGAGATGCCGAAGCTGCAGATGAGACAATAATTAAAAATAAAATCAGAGCTGCTAATACTAAGGCTAATGAATTTAATTTTTTGATAGTTTCCATTTGCCTACTCCTTGACATGCATTTATTTTTCATATAAAAAATGTTAATGATCTCTCTTCTTTACATTTAAAAATCTTATCTTTGTGATTCAATATTTTATAAAAAGAGATTGAGGATAGAAAATATAGACGTTAATTTTAGTTATTTAGATAGATAATTTAAAAAACAAATTTAATCTCAGGATAAATTAATAGAAAAACTTAATAGAAAAACTTAATAGAAAAATTTACTTATATTAATATCCCATTCTGGATCTTTGTGAAGGTGTTTTTTTGAACCTTGGAGCCCTGAAAAAAGTATTGGCAGTTCTTTTGCTGTTTATAGCCGGGATATTTCTTGTCCATAGTTATTGGGCGGATATCTTACCTATACTACAAGAAACCTTAATAACGATCCGGGAAACCAGGATACGTTATCTTTTTCTAGCTATCGCAGCTTATATTCTTAGTGTTTATTTATTCGCAGTTCGCTGGCAGCAAGTACTTGCTTGCATTGGCTATCATGTAAAAGCTTCAACCCTTTTTCCTATTTATTTCGGAGCAATATTCATAAATAACGTTACTCCGGGAGGAAATATGGCAGGAGGTGAATCCTTCAGAATACTTTGGGCAAATAAAAGTCTTAATATAAGCTACACCGATGCTTTTAAAACTATTTTCTTTGAAAGATTAATTGAAGCAATTCCTGTTACACTCTTATTAATTTACATTCTGTATTCATCTCCAGTTTTAGAAATTAAATACTTGCCTCTTGTAGACAGCTTAACATTAACCTCGACTTATCTGCTGTTATTCTTCATAGTTGTAGCATGTTTTGTAATATGGTATTTTAGAGCGTCATTTTCTTCCTTTCTCAAAACTCTGCAGCAAAATTGGAACCAATTTAAAAAATCGGTTATTCCGGTTCTGCTGCTATCCACTGGGGTTTGGATTCTTGATGTAATACGCCTTGAGGCGGTAGCTTTATCCCTGAATCTTCATATCTCTTTAAATCTACTTATTACAGTCTCAATAGCATCCTTTTTACTTGGGATTTTACCGTTAACTCCAGGTGGACTTGGAATAGTTGAAGGAGGTTTAATTTCTTTACTTGTCTACTCTGGGTTTCCACTTGCTTCTGCGACTAGTTTTGTTTTTTTGGAGCGACTTATTTCTTATGGAATTAGTACACTCATAGGAGCCATATGTTTGTTTTATTATGGAGGATATAAAATATGGCAAAATTCAAGGAAGAATTCAAAATTTGAGGATCAAGAATAAAGGGACTGTAAAGCCTATAAAATTAAGATCTAATAAAAAGGCAGAGTTCACTAATAAAAAACGACATTGCTTTCATGGATTCTCTAGGGTTTGTTTCCCATCTTCTTTTTGATTCTCTTTTTCCTTATTTTTAAAATATATTTTTTTCTCATAATAAGCCAGAGGATGGCTGACCTTTTCGCATAACCTGTCTTTTCCTATGCAGTTCCCGTAAGTTCGCATGGTATCGCAAGCCGGAGGTTTGTATGTGTTTCCTGTTGCACCTGCAATATGCTCTATCTGATAAAGGGTTTTTTCAGGATTAAAATCCGGGGAGACATTGAAAAGGTTTAGAATCTCATCTACTGACATTCCTATACTCAGGAGAAATGAAGTCATAGCAAACCGCATAGAGTGAGCCAGGTTAATTCCCCCCTGTACATTTGCAAGTGCATAGGAAATACAGGGTGGGAACAGTTCGGGCTGCACAGTTCCAAAATCTGTTTCCCCAAATTTCTTCTTCTGAATTTCAAATTGCTCTTTTATCTCGGCAACATAAGGGGCGCAAAAGTCCGAAACTTCAACTGGAATCTCAGGAATCGGAAAAGACTTTTCGATGCGTTCTCTTACTGCTTCTTCTAGCAGCCTGGCAAATTCTTCTCTGGTAATTCTCACTTTTCCAGCTCTGAACTGTCGATTTGTTAATTTCCAGGCAGGATCTTTTAGAGAATTTGAAAATCTAATGTAATCAGTAAAATGCATACTAAAATAAAAATCTCTATAATCTGCAGAAATTCCAAAGTCCTCTGCAAATGCGAGTAAAAAAGCTGGATTTTCGTTTTTTAAAAGGATATATGCGGCTTTAGCCTCTGCCAGGGCGTAACGTCTTGTGAAAAGCTGGTCATCGATACAGGCGACAAGAATTCTGGCAAAAGGATAAGAAAGAAGTTCCGAAAGGATCTGGATTTCCCCCGAGAAGGGATTTTTCCTGATTTCACCTTCAAGCGCTTCTTTTACCCTTTCTATTCCCCTGGATCTTGCCGTATGATAGGCTCTGGAGTTAAGTAGACTATCCAGGGAAATCTCCAGAGCTTCAACATGGGTAGATGCTTCTGAAATAAAGGGGTAATATGCAAGTATTTCTGCCCTCATAGATTAATCCGATTCAATCCTTGGAGCTAGAAGGTAAGAAATTCTTCCTGCACCATTTGCAATTTCAAAATCTATGAGAACAGGGAAATCTCTTCCAAGGGAAAGAGTAACTTCATTTACCTTATTTGTAGGTTTAACTATATCTGAAAGGTAGTCCAGAGAGAAAAGGGAACTGGCTTCGCCTGCTTTTAAATCTATTAACTGGTCCCTGCCCATTTCAAGCCTTACCTGGTCGGTGTCGCCTTTTGCTTCCATAAAGAATGTATCTCCAGAAACCCCCATGAGCATGTGATCGCTAATTTTTTCTGCAGCTCTTACAGCGCGCCTTAGGTCTGTACCATTAAGGACAACTTTTGCAGGCAATTCAAGTTGAGGAACCCTGGGTTCTGCCCTAATTGTAGAGGGATCAAGAAGAGAAAGTGTATAGGATAATCCACCAACATTAATCAATAGTTTCCGGTTTCCTGCTTCAAGTTCCATTCTAACAGTATCAGTTCTTTCTGCAATTCCGAGTAAATCCGTAATTTTATTCAGGTCTATTCCTATCTCAGTCTCATCTGCAGTATATTCATCAAAAGCTGACGATCCGAGTTCAAAAATCCCCATTGCAACATTGGCAGGATCGACCGCTTTTACCGAAATACCTTCGGGTTTTATCTTAAATCTGACTTCGTCTACAATTACAGCCAGTGCGGCAATCGCGTCCTTCAGAAGCTCTGCATTAATTGCTGCCTTGAACATGATCTTTCTCCATTAAATAAATCTAAATCTTAAATTCTTTATTACCCTTGAGATATATAAATTCCTTTACACACATGGAATTTTTTTAACCCTGGCAAAACCCTTCGAATAAGGGTAAATTCTTCTCAGCAATCTAAAAATCAATAGATTCAAACTCTCGGTAACTATATAAATCTTAGTTAGAAAACAGGAGGGCTTCAAGCTCTGCCCTAGGCAGAAAAGAAGCTCTATTTTATAAATTTACTTCCCGAAAGTCTATTTTTCAGGGAGTATTTATTATTTATATGATTTTACAGAGTAAAAAATAATCTAAAAATAATCTAATTTAGTCGTATTCTCTCCAGGTAAACCCGCATTTAGTACATTTAAAAAAGCGAGTTTCTGATTCGTCCGCAGATCTTAGTTGTCTGAGCCACCAGGCTGCAGTATTGTTTCCACACTCCGGGCATTTTGCATTTGTTGTTGGTAAACCTGAAGTCTGTTCTCCTTCAAGAACAACTACTTCGTGATCATCGATTTTGGCTTTAGAAACAAAATTTTGTTTATTATTTTTTATAGGTATTATGTTCCCGCATTTTCTACATTCGTAATTTCCGTTTTTAGGAAACATCATACTTTTGCATTTGGTACAGAACTGCATTAATATCACTTTTTGCATCGTTTATTATCTTATTGTGGTCAAAAGCCAGCTCAGGAATAGAATCAAGCTCGAAAAGATCAACAGATGCAGCGTCAGAGCCAGATTTTAATTCTCCAGACCCTTTTGTAAGGTAACAGATTGAAACGGTATGTCCTCTTGGGTCGCGCTGAGGATCGGAATAAACTCCTGTAAGCTTAATTATCTCTATAGAAAGGCCTGTTTCTTCAAAAGCTTCACGAACAGCTGCTTTTTCTGTAGTCTCCCCTATCTCGACAAAACCACCTGGGAGTGCAAATTTTCCCTGATAGGGGGGATTCTTCCTCTCTACAAAAACAAGTTTGTTTCCAAAGAGGATAATGATGTCAACAGTTAAGCTGGGGGTTTCAGGTTTCATGAAATGCCTTCGCGACTTACTTTCTGGGAGATCGCTTTTCTACCGCGAATTCTTATCCGAATTAACTTTTACCCGAGCTGGTAAATAATATATAATTATTGTGTATAACGTAGAAACTCGTCATTGTATTTCAATTATTCTCCCTTTATTTCCTCAAAAAATAATATCAGATGTCGTAGTTATCGGATTCCATTTTTAGTTCTGTATTCTTTATTCCTCTTTTTGTCGGGAAATCTTATTTTCCTTATAAATTTTTTTATTAACTCTCATATCTAACGAAAAAAGTTATTGGAAAGATCGTTTTTATGAATCTTTACTTTTAATAAAAAAATCTTTTCTTTTTTATTTTAATGATCTTTAAAAAAAGAATCTGTACGTAAATAAAAATACTTTTGTAACGCTATTTTTGTATAATAAGAATTTATTATCTTATCAAAAAGCTAATTAACTTTATTTTAATAAGAATTAGCATTCTATATTTAAAAAGTATAAAGAAGTAAAATCCATAAGCTTTGAATATCTTAATATAAGTGTTATGAATCTTTAAGTCTTCAGGATATCTATGAGAAGTTATTAGTCATTTTAGAGAATTTCATAAGGCAATTTCCGAAAACTTCATAATCTGCCTGCGATTTCTCTTAAATCTCAGAAATAAATATTCTGGAAATTAAGGGGATAAATACAAAAATCGGCTCTACCCTGGACAAAAAGGTGCGTAAATAAATGATGCAAAGTGTACTCTGGCTTGCGGTCGGATTAATGGTCGCCTCATCCCTCATTCCAAGAACTTTAAAAGTTCGTAAACTTGTAGGAGGGCTAGGATGGGGAATATTTTCCATCCATTGGGCTTACCAGCCTTTACATTACATTGAGGTACTTGATTATGCCAATATGCTCTTAACAATAATTGTCTGTATTTTTTGCCTGCTTGTAGCATATGTTATGTTCCAGGAGTATAGGGAAGGCCCGCTTGTCATTAAAAATAGAAGAGTATTTCATTCTGAATTTGCAATCCAAGGGAAAGATGGTCATATCGATACCACTTCAATGCTTACCAGCGCAAGCGCACTTGGGGCTCTGGTTTATTTCCCATTTGCAAATATTTCCTCTTTTAACACCTGGATTATCGGAGAAGTTACTTCTCAGGTCCTCTGGGCTCTTCAGTACCTTAATATTCCTGCCTATTTAAAGGCCTGGAATATGATAACGCTTAATGGCTATACTGTAGAAATTATTCTTGCCTGCACTGCAATTGAAAGTATTGCCCTTTTTATGGGGCTTATAGGAGCAGTCAGGGCTCCCCTCAGCCGCCTGGCTATGGCTTTTGTTGTCTCGGTTCCGGTTATCTATGTACTTAACCTTATCAGAGACGTTTTTGTTGTAGTAGCATATGGAGAGCAGTGGTTTGGGGCTGACAGCTTCATAATTGCCCATAACTATATTGCAAAGACAGGCTCAGGAATTGCCCTTTTTGCAATTTCATATGTAGTGCTCAAAATTCTGCCCGAACTGCTTGGAATGATTGATGGCCTATGGGTTATATTTTCCGAGGAATTAAAATCGCTCCTTCGTAAAGTTGGGGGGGATTGATAGCCTTGATTGCAAAAGGGTCAGAATCCTGGCTTTTTTCGGCAGCCTCTATAACTGCACTTATTGCAATCCTTTCCTGGACAATGGACAGTTCTTCCCTTAACCATGTGGCTTACCTTGGAACCGCACTGACATTTTTTATGGTTATGTTTTTCAGAGACCCTGAAAGAAAGGTTGAAGTTTCAGATACTTATATGGTCTCTCCTGCTGATGGCACGGTTATTGACATTAGAGATAGAAGAATCTGCATTTTCATGTTTTTCCAGAATGTCCATGTAAACAGGGCTCCTATTTCCGGCAAAATCAGGGAAATAACTTATAAAAAAGGCGGTTATCTCCCGGCCTATCGCAAAGATTCTGAGAGAAACGAAAGAAATGAATTTATTATCCACAGTAAATATGGAGATGTCAGTGTTACACAAATTGCAGGCACTGTTGCCCGCAGAATCGTATCCTATTCAAATGTAAATGATATTATAGAGCAGGGACAAAGAATAGGGATGATTCGTTTCGGATCAAGAGTGGATGTGACAATCCCACATGATTTCGATATTATGGTAAGAAAAGGAGAACGTGTTCTTGCCGGCAAAACGATTATAGCAACAATAAAAGATGACATGGACTTTTGAACATGAATGTATTTCAGATGTTAAGGCTCCCGGACCTGGTCTCTCTTTTGAACCTTATTTGCGGGATTGGCTCGATTTCAGCAGCCCATAATGGTTCTTTTGAACTTGCTCTCGTTCTTCTTTTACTCGCTGCAGTTGCAGACGGAGTAGACGGATATGTTGCCAGGCGGTTTAAAGGAGGAGAACTAGGGGAACAGCTTGATTCTCTTGCAGATGCAGTCTCTTTCGGAGTAGCTCCTGCCCTCTTCATGTATATACAATTTGGGAAACTGGACGACAGTCATCTTGTTGCAGTATTTGCAATATTCTATGCCGTATGCGGTGTACTTCGGCTTGCCCGGTTTAATTCGGTTCCTTCCATGAAAACAGAATTCGAAGGGCTTCCAATAACTGCAGCCTGTGTTATGCTTGTCACTTACCTCTTGCTTGGAGACAATTTTGTCAGGATAGATTTCCTTCTAGCGCTTACTATTGTCCTTTCTCTTCTTATGGTAAGCAGCGTTACCTATCCTAAAATCAGGAACGCAAAAACCCTAGTTTTCATAGCCTGCCTTTTTGGATTGACCATGCTTTTCTATTTCATTGACGTAACCTATAATGTAGAGTATATGAAGATCTTTTCAGTATTACCTTTCCTTCTGATGCTTGTATATTTACTCTCTCCCTTTCTTAAAATTCCTTCACTCAATAGTTTGAACCGGAAAGAATGCCAGGAGAAAGATCTAAAAATCGGGAGCAGGAAAGAAAAAAATTAAAATTAATTTTCTTTTTTAATTCTCTTAGTGCTCTTAAAACATGGATTTAATAGGAAAAACAAGGAAAAACAACGAAAAGAAGAAAAAAGAAAATTCGGGAAGGATTTATTTGGCTCAAAAAAATATAACAGATAGGGATAATGCACTTTTCGAAGCGGGAATAAAGCTTGGGGCTCTTTATCATCAATTTACTGGCTCCCCTGTAAACCTGAATACAGTTTCAAGCCTTGAAAAAGCTATCCAGGAAAGCATTTCAGTTCAACCGTATGTAGAAAGTATTTCCGTAAAAATAGATCGGGAGATGTTGAAGAACAAGTTGAGTGATAAATTTGGTTATTTTGAGCTTCAGGGTCCAATGCTCAGAGTAA
>CAZFNE010000041.1:0-11208 GCA_964520335.1 uncultured Methanosarcinales archaeon
TATTGAACAATAGATATTTTAATTTTAAGGATTAATATCAGAATCCAAGCACTAGGTTTCATGTTTTTTATTTATCAATTCAACTTCAGCATATCATCCTAACCATAAATGAGTAAACGTTTGAACAAAGAAGCTTATGTTATTTCGTTTTACCACTGCGGTTAATAAAGCCAACAATGACAATTGCAACAGCGCCAATTAAAGCAACAATTACTTGTGTATGTTCAGAGCTATCGGTAATCGGATCTGAATCTTTTCTCGTTAATACAATACGTTTAGTACTGAATTTTACTTCCGATAGGTTGCTAATTAGTACTTTTCCCACATGCAGAGTATCTGGTGTTACTATAGTGGTTATCCAAAATTTTGCTCCCATATCTTCTTGAGCAGATCGACCAAACTGAACATTTGCATACCATGATCCATCCGGAGAGACTACTGCTTCTGGCTGAACCCAGTAATCATTACCATTGGCAACTGGATTTATCAATACATATAAGTGTAAACCAGATCCATAAATACCAGTTGAGTTTCCAATTATAGGCTCATTAACACTAATATTACCGCCATTCGAGGGAGAAGATATCGTTACATTCGCCTGTTGAGTAGATGTTAATTCTTGCTCTGCACACCCAAGTACAATACTAAATAGAAAAATAGCTAACATTATGTAAAACAATTTTAGCTTCCTATTTTCCATCTTAACCCTCAAGATACTGTTGTATAAACTTTACCGATCTGATATATAATTTTTTATAAATTAGTTTATACCGCGAATGTAAATAGTTAAAACCTTCAAAATCTCTAGTAAGATCTCGAAAAAGAGGATTATAAATGAAAAAAGAGAAGATTCTGTGTTCGACAGCGTGTGTATTATTAATAATATTGTTCTTATTTTTCTTTCCTTTTACATCATCTCCAGCATCGGCATCTACTACTTATCCTGTAGATGATCAAAATACTTCTTCATCACCAGCTATCAATAAATTATATGGCATTAACTTCAGTCCCTATATAGACGGGCAAAATCCTGAATATGGATCCCAAGTGGATATGAATCAAGTCACGGAACGTATGAAAATTATAGCTCCATACACTTTTTGGATAAGAACCTATAGTGTTGCAGGCGGTTTAGAATATGCCGGCCCAGTAGCTCATGAAATGGGACTAAAAACCGCAATTGGTGCATGGCTTAGTGGAGACACCAAAGCGAATGATCGACAGATAAATGAATTGATTAATGAATCAAAAGCTGGATATGTGGATTTAGCCATTGTAGGCAGTGAGACATTGCTGAGGAATGATCTCTCAGAGGATCAACTTATTAATTACATCAAGCGAGTAAAACAGGAAGTCCCTTATATAAATGTCACAACGGCAGAAGAGTATAACAGACTTATCACTCACCCAAAAGTAATTGCAGAGTGCGATGTTATAATGTATAATAGCTATCCCTACTGGGAGGGCGCTAACATTAAAAATGCAATGAAATTACAGGAAGAACATCATAAAAATCTAATTAATCTTTCGGGAAGTAAGCAGGTTATTGTATCCGAAACAGGATGGCCCAGCGCAGGAAATACTATTGGAAATGCGGTTCCTTCATCGGAGAATTCTGCAAGATATTTCAAAGATTTTGTTTCATGGGCACGTGAAAATAACGTTCAATATTTTTACTTCGAAGCTTTTGACGAAACATGGAAAGCTACTAGAGAAGGTCCGCAGGGTGCTCATTGGGGGATATGGGATAAAGATGGTAATATGAAATCAAGCTTTGAAACTATTTTTCTAAAAAGCACTAAAGTTACTGGATTCGAAATTGCTTGGGGTATAATCTGTCTGGCGGGCACATTCTTGTATAAGACAAAATGAAATGAAGTAAATGTAGTCAAGTAGTGTTAGGTTTCGTATTTGAATTTAGGGTAATAGATAGGGAAAAAGTTATACAAAAAAATAGAATAAGTGTATTGATGAATAAATTTCGTATAGTAATAGATTAAGCTTATTCAATGACTTTTTTACAAAAAAAGAAAAAAAATGATAAAATCAAATTACATATTACATTTTATTTCAAAAACGTTTTTAAGCTTTTTGTTTTATCTTTTAACTATGGTATATGCAACTGAATTCTTATAAAGTTTAGACGGTAAACTTTTTCCCCCAGCCATTTTAGGAGGCACATATTTTGCTGGCACTAAAAAAGCTGCAACACGTGTAGCATGGATGTCATCCCCACCTGTGTTGATATTACAGGACCATTTCCCATTGCTTTTTATCGTTGTTAGCCGGGAATTCCAGTAAGGCTTATTCCACCATCCGGAGACATAAATATAAACTGCAACTTTATATTTTGAATAAGTTACACCTTTTACCGTACCCGAGGCACTTCCTGAGACACCATAAGCTGGAACATGCGTAATGGTGATCTTAGGCTTTGCTATTTGTGCACTTGCTTCTGCAATTGTCAATGATACTAAAAGTAAGACAATTAGTGAGATAACTACTGTCTTTTTGATTTGTCTTTTCATATATCTACATCCCTTTTCTTTTTATTTTCATTCAATTATCGTTGTAATAAGAAAAAATCTTGCACTAGGTTCCTTTTTTAAGTAACTATTCGTAAAATTTCTCCTTTTAAAAAACTGTATACAATTGATTGTAATTAAAAGTGTACAGATGTTAAAATGTAAATAAGTTTAAATGTTAAATTACTAGCATATTTAAACGGAACATGCAATCTTTTCAGTTTTGGGAAGTTACCAATGAAGGGACATAGGGCGCTCATTGGTGGCATAGAATGAAGATGACAATATGAACCCCGGTTTTGAAAGTATTTTTCAAAGAAAGAACCAAAATTAAGTATAATGTTTCCATGAAAGAAAAGTATCCAGTTCCAGGTTTTATAAGGGACAAAGGACAGGTTTAAGGTAGCAATCCCGAAAAAGAGACATAAAGCCTTTTTAAGTTATCCCAATTACTGTAATGCCTTCAGGAACCTTTTTCACTTCAGAGTATTGGCCATCAAAAATTTAAACATGGGACAAAATCGCATGCCAATATTCTTAACTTTTCTTCTTATAGATCTCAGCTCAAAGCAACCTTATTTTTACTTTTCAACACTTTTAAGCATGGATATTCCAGTTTATTGTGTTTGTATTCTGTGAACTATTGAAAAAGTGAATTTTAAGGCTGGTTTCTTCGGAAATATACAATTTATGTACATAATACTAAATATGACTGCACAGAAAAAAAAAATTCATAAGCCTTGTTTTTCTCCATATCTAGTATGCCCGAAGAAAGGAAGAGATCAGGACGAAGGGTAAACGCCTGGATTTCGGATTTTCTTTAAGTTTTTTTCTCATTTTTTTCTGTAAAAGATTCTCAAGGAACGCTTAGAAATTTATAAATAGAATATCGACTACCGATATATCATCTACCGATATAGTGGAGCAAAATCCATGGAAGAGAAGATGGATAAAGAGATCAGAAGAGCTTTTCTGAAGTATATAGTATTGAAAATTATCAAAGAAAAGCCCATTCACGGATACGAAATAATCAAGACAGTGGAGCTTCGCTCAAGAGGCCGCTGGATTCCAAGTCCAGGTTCAATATACCCTATTTTGGAAAATCTGGAAACAAACGATTTTATTCAAAGCGAAGAAATCGAGCGCAGGAAAGTTTATGTAATTACCCAAAAAGGAGAAGAAGCCCTGGACCGCATGACCCAGAAAAAGGTCGAACTTCTTAATGAAATGTCCCGAATTATTAACAGTATGACTGAAGGGAATGAAGATTCAAATAGTGAAATCTAGAGAAGGGAAATTCCTTGATAGAGAAAAAAAATATTATAAATGGAATAGCGGCTGGCAAAAAAGGGGATAGGCTTGCGTATAAATGGATTGCCCTTTCTAATGTAACGCTGGCCTCATTAATGGGTACAATAAACGGAAGCATTATTCTTATTTCCCTGCCGGCAATTTTTAACGGCATAAAACTCAATCCAATGGCTCCAATACATTTCAGTATTTAATCTGGATTTTAATGGGATACGGCCTGTTACAGCTACTTTGCATCTCAGCATGGACAGGCTGGCAGATATATACGGCCGTGTAAAACTTTTCAGGATCTGGTTCCTCATTTTCAACATTGGTTCAATCTTGCTATACCTGACTCCTGATTCCGGCAGCACCTGAGCACTTGAACTGGTTATCTTCAGGCTTGTCCAGGCTGCTGGAGGCGCGTTTACAGTAGCTAATAGAGCAGCTATTATAACAGATGCATTTCCCGTTAATGAACGTGGCAAGACCCTTGGGATTAATATGGTTGCATCATGTCCGGGCAGCTATAGGGCTTTTAGTGGGCGGCATACTGGCAACCTACAACGGCGATATATATTTCTTGTAAATGTCCCATTTGCCTTACCTGGTAACAGACTTAAAAGCCAGATTATTCGAAAATTTGAAAAATATTTTGGAATTTCTATTTGGAAGGGTTTCTTAAGTAAGCCATCTCCAAATCTTTAATATTCCAACCTAAACTCTTTTTTCTGTCTCGTTTTACATGTGTATTCAATATCTATTCAACATCCTATTTATCATAAAACAAAATCTGTTATAAAGTATTGATTACAAGGATAAAAAAGATAAATAAATGTAAATATATAATATCATACGTCTACAAATGAATTAAAAAACTTTCAGAATAGGGGGAAAAGTATGGACAGAGAAGAAGAAACATTGATGGCAATATTCCGAGCTGTGGAAAACCGCTTAAAATGGAACAGACAGAAACTCAGGAAGAGGGTTATAATTTAATGAATTGTGAAGAACTCTGCGCAAACCCCGCAGCAATACCAAAAGGGGCGAGGCAGATGCCGGATGGAGCCAGACTGTTATTTACAGATAGTGAGATGCATGAGTATACTCGAGAAGAGTACATAAAGAACCACGGCATTGATCCTTTGCCTATCTGGAAGGCTATTGAGAAGTCCGTGGAATGTCAAGGCCAGAGGCATCAAGGCATTATCTCTGCTAATAAGAGTTCATCTCAAAACTAATTTCTTCTAAAATCAGTAAAATCTCAGAACCATGTTCCGTAACAAGAAATTGACTGATACTTTAAAATTTGAGATTTAGAGAACCAGTACTGAGTTTTGGGATTAGCTCATAAAAATAGATAAATTGAATAACAAAAGGAGAACAGGAACTTAAATTATTCTATTTTAAGAACCTAATTTTACTTTTTTAATTTTTTATTTCTTACAAAAGTCCTTCCAAAAAAATCTTTATTTTTCAGGCAACATATCCCCAGGAAAGCTTCTGCAACGATGAATTTCATAAGTAAAAATTCCAGCCTTTACACCAGGGTCTTCGTCAATTATTTTCCTGGTTTCCTCTTCACTTGTGTTGAAAATCCCTATTCCTTTGATTTCAGTTCCGTCATTGATAGGGCAGACAATTACCAATTTTCCTTCTTCTCGCAAGGAAAAATTCCGCCTGCCGTGTTCCCAGATTATTTTTTCAGGGTCTTGAACTGTTTTTTGTGAAGCTTTTAAAATGACAATAGTATATTCTTTAGTTTTTGCTATCATTTGTTTCATGTAATCGTCGGAAATCTGCATATTTAATTCCTCCCTAAATTATTCCTTAAAATTTCCTGAAATTTAAAAAGTAGTTGATAAATAACCCGTGAAGTCCGCTTATTAATATATTCCGATCTACTCTCAAAACTACTGGAATTAGGAATCATTTACCTAACCAGTCGTCTGAACTGAATATTTAAGCAAGGTATCGCAGAGCGAGGCCCGGAAGAATTAATTGATAATTTGGAAGGATGAATAATGAATTCACTAATAAGTATGATTAATTGGAACCTATCTGGAACATTTAAACCTAGGAATAGTTTACTTTTTTCAGTTGCCTTTAAATCCCAGAAACTATTTAGTATTCCCTGATCAACGTGGCACGGAAAAAACAATTTGAAAAACCCTTGCATGGGGATAGGGAAAGCCTGCGTTTTGCAACTCCTGAACCTGTTGCACGCTATAGGGCGCAGCGCCTGAAATGCAAGATTCTGGCCGATATTAGCTGTGGGATAGGGGGACAGACTATTTTCTTCGCGCAGCAGTGCGATTTTGTTTATGCAGTAGAGATTGATCCCAAAAAGCTTGAATACGCAAAGAAAAATTGTGAACTGTATGGACTTGAGAATGTAAAATTCATCTGTGGAGACGCCCTTGACCCAAAAGTTATAGAACAAATTCCAGCAGTAGATATTGTTTTCTCAGATCCCTTCCGCCCGGCAGAAGAAAAAGAAAGGCATGTATCGAGTCTTGAACCTGCACTTCCAAATGTGTTATCTGCTTATGGGCAAAAAACAAAAAATTTCGCTTTCGAAGCCCCTCCTCAAATGCCGCCTGAAAGAATTCCTTTTAATTGCGAAAAAGAATACATTTCCTTAAACGGCCAGCTTAACCGCCTTACTCTTTACTTTGGAGGGTTAAGAAAATATGATAGACTGGCTGTAGCTCTTCCTGCAGGCGAAGGCCTGATTTCAAAGAATGGACCGCTTCCTCAAGTAAAGGAAACTGAAAAAATGAAGCTATGTGCCTATGAGCCTGAACCATCAGTTATTGCAGCAGGCTTAGTCCCTGAACTTGTAGAATCTATGGTGCAAATGGCAGGTCCCTTTTTAGGAGCTTTTGAACTCTTCAGGGTTGATAAAAAGAGGCTTTTATTGACTTCCGAGGCACTTATAAAGCAGGCTATGATTAAGCACCATTACATTGTCTTAAAGGTCTGTCCTTTCGAACCAAAAGAAATCAATACTTTCCTAAAGGACAGAAATGTGGGAAATGTCGTGCTTAGAGCAGGAGTAAAGCCTGAAGATTACTGGCAAGTAAGAAATGAAGTCGAAAAGGGGCTTGAAGGAAAAAAAACAGTTCATCTCTTCGTAAAAAATGGAGTTGCAATCCTATGTGAATTGCTTTTTAAGGAATAATTAATTAAAAGTTATCAAATTAACCAATAGTGAATTTGAAGAGATTTAAAGGATAATAAAAATATTAAGGAATATTAAAAATAAAAAGATACAAAAATAAAAAGCAAAAATTAAAAGCCGGAATTCTTGAATTTTCAAAATTTTTCCAGATTATCCGGCATTTTTAGATTTTCTAAATATAAAGTGACTTACTTGGTTTTTGATCAACCAGTTTGAGATCTTTAGGAATTAGCTGCTTAAGAGTTAGAATTGCTGCAGACGAGTGCAGCTTATTCAACCTTGCATGTTTCTTTACATGCCTCTTTTACAAGCTCAAGTCCACGTGCAAGTGCTTCCTGAACCTTTGCAGGGTCAGTTCCGCCTCCCATAGCCAGGGAAGGTTTCCCGCCTCCGCCTCCACTGACAATTTTTGACATCTCACGGACAAGGGTTCCTGCATTAATTCCGGATTTTACGGCTTTTTCTCCAGCGGCTGCTACGACTTTAGCTCCTTCAAAGTTACTTGCAAGAAGAGTTACAATTTCTCCGTGTTTGAGGGATTCAGTAGCGATCTTCTGAAGTTCAAGGGAATCGGCTCCAGGCACAAATTCAGTGATTACTTTCAAGCCTGCAATTTCAAGAGCATCTCCAAGCATTCTGTAAATCCTGGAACGAGCAAGCTCTTCCTTTAATTTCTCGTTTTCTTTTTTGAGGTCTTTCCATTCCCCAAAGAAACGCTCAACGCTTACTGGAAGATGTTCAGGAGGCACACTCAGGGTTTTTGCAGAATCGACAAGCAGGGATTCCATCTTTTGCATGGCACGTATGGCTGCAATTCCGGCTGCAAATTCAATTCTTTCTACTCCATCCTGGATTCTTTCGGTTTTCAGGATCTTTATTGGGCCAATGACTCCTGTGCTCAGGCAGTGAGTTCCTCCACAGGCTTCTACATCATCCCCTACTTTTACGATTCTGATCTTATCTCCTGGAGGCACCCCTCCCTGGTAGAGGCAAAAACCGTACTGCTGCTCGGCTTCAGTCCTTGGCAACCATTCTGTAAATACCCGCTTGTTATCCATGACTATGCGGTTGGCCAGAATCTCAATCTCTTTCACTTCTTCGGGAGAAATATGCTTGTAATGGGAAAGGTCAAGCCTCGAATGGTCTTCGAACTTCTGGGCTCCTGCCTGCCAGATATGCTTTCCAAGGATTTTCCTGGCTGCATCATTTACAATATGGGTTGCCGTATGGTGTCTTGCAAGGGACATCCTGCGTCCTTCATCAATTTTGCCAGTAACGATATCTCCTTTGCTGATCTCAAGCGGCCCATCTGGGTTCTCGACAGTATGTACTATTACTCCGTCGTAAACCTGAACATCTATAACTTTATACACAGCATAGCCAGCAGTAATTGTTCCTATGTCTGCAGGCTGACCTCCTCCCTCGGCATAAAAGAAGGTGCTTTCCAGCACTATATGATTATCAAAAACATCCAGGACCACAGCTTCAAATTCCATACGGGTAGGCTCTTCATAGAAACTGCGTTTAGTCTTTGGAAGGCGGCTGAGCCGGGCTGCAAAAGGCACGGTTTCTTCTTCTTTTTCCTCAGCCTTGTTATGCAGCTCGCCGATAATTGAATAGAAGTTATCAGGGAACTCTACTCCAACCCCGATTTCGGCAGCCACATCTTTTGCCATTTCCGGAGGAATTCCGTGGGAGTCGTAAAGCTCAGTCAATTCGGATAAAGGAATCTTTCCTCCAGTCTTCTTATAATGGGCAGCCGATTTCTGGATAATTCTCCTGCCCCTATCCATTGTATTATTGAATTTTTCTTCTTCAGATTCAAGGATATCCTGAATAACCGCAAAATTCTCCCTGAATTCAGGATACTCAGGCATATGCTTTATATGCATATCCACAATCTCAGAGATCGGAATCCTGATATCAAGGTCCTCCATCATGCGTAAAGTCCGTCTAAGCACAAGCCTGGCAAGATACCCTGCTTTGACATTTGAAGGAATAATCCCGTCTCCAAGCATGAAAGTCAGGCAGCGCGTGTGATCAGTGATTGCATAAACTTTTTCCACAGGCTCCATAATCGCCGAAAGCTTTTCTACTGTCATGCCTATGTTTGAAGCAACTTTCTTCCTGAGTTCAAGCAGGTTGGCTTTTTCACTTACATCCATAAGGCCTGCAAGCCTTGCGTTCTGGGCCAGGATGTTTGAATATTCCGTATTGTCCAGCTCATGCTCGATTCCTGCCAGGCCCATAAGCTCATTTACGATTTCAGGGAAAAGGGCATCATAGATTGTAGGAGAACCTTTTGAAGCCCAGACGAAACGCTCAAGCCCATATCCTGTATCTACGATGTAATTATCCATTTTCGAATAATTTTCTCCCTTAATCTTGATGTCTCCTTTTTTATCTACCTTCAAGTCCATGAAAACCAGGGTAGCAAGTTCAAGCCCATGCACAATAACTTCGACACAGGGGCCTGCATTTCCTCCACCTGCCCAGGGCTCTTCTTTGTAGGATACGGCAAAAGGATCTACCTTTAAGGAATTCAAGAGTTCGTCGCAAAGTTCAAGGGTATGCTCTTTCCAGTAAATCTCATGCTCCCTTTTATTGAAGGCATGATGTGCCATCATTTCAAAATTGGTGAGATGACGGCCGCTCCTGCCTACAGAATCCAGGTCATTTAAACGAATACAGGGCTGGGAGATTGTAAGGGGATTTGCAGGAGGAGGGACCTGCCCTGAAGTTACAAAAGGCTGGAAATCTGCAATGGATGCGATTGTAAGATAAATGTCGTCTCTCCAGCGAGCAACTACCGGATAGCGTCCAATCCTTGTATGTCCTCTTGCTTCAAAGAAGGAAAGATAGTATTCACGCATCTGCGAGATATCAAATTCTCTGGAAAAGACAGGGCTTCCTATAAAGGAATAAGGATCACAGGGAGCATCTCCACATGTAACTCTATCAAGGTCTCGAGTCCAGAAGAATGCACCACAGCTCTGGCATTGTTTCCGGACAAATCCATTATTTTTGAAAAAGTCAAGTTGATATTCATCTTCAAGCATAATAACCTCTCCGACCCAGAGTTTGATGTCATCCCTGCTTATTTAAAAGCAAAGAAAAGAGGGAGACTCAAACTTGTCGTTTCAAGGAATTTTGGGGCATTTAAGGGAGCATATAGCGCATTTAATTTCTAAACTGCTGATAACCTGTTAACTTCATAGAGCAAATTAATTCATTAATTCGGGCCTAAGAAAGCTAATCTGGAGCTAATCGAGTATAAATGAACCTATACATTCCTGTAATGAAACTTGGAATTGGAAATACTCCATAAACAAGTGTTATGGTAAGGCGATTGCAATATCTTTCCTCTACACGATACTGACGAAATATATAATAATACTGGGGTAAAGGGGATTCACATTTATGAATCTTGACCTATACTTATGAATCTTAACCTATAGAGGCAATTCCATAGAAAAACTTTATTCTCCGTTTTAAAAAGCAGAAAATAATTTCATCTGAAGGAAGACAATTATTCTAATTATCCGGAACAGGCTATCTGAAATAAGTAATCCGGAATAAACATAGAGGAAAGGCTTTCTTCCTTTATTCTTATCTTATTATATTTACTAGCAATAGTCCTCTATCTGTATTCTTATCCTTATTCTTCTATCCGTATTCTTATCTGTATAAAACTACAGTTCTTCCCTTGACCTCTATAAGAGTAGATTTTGTAGCTTCTGCAATTTCATCTGCGATAGTTTTTATATCCTTTCCTTCTTCAGCACTCTTAAGTACCCTTACCTTTACTAGCCTGTTAGCTTTTATTTGTTTGTTCAATTCTTCAATCAAAGCGTCGGTTATTCCATTTTTCCCGATGTTCAGAATAGGACTAATCTGATTTGCCTGGGCCTTTAACTGGTACAATTTTTCTTTTTGCATCCTTTTTCCTCAAATCAACTGGAAATTAAAGATAGATTATTAAAGATAGATTAATGTAAATTAAACGTAAGTTAGCTTTTCAATTATATTAGTTTTAATTATACAATTTTCAGCATATTTACGTGAAATTAATAGCCAAAATATTGGTTTATAATTGAAATAGTTATAATTAGAAATCTAAATGATTAATAAAAGTCGGATTTATAATTACTGACCTGCGATATAATCTGCCATATAATAAGCCTGTAATATAATAAGTATATGACCTTT
>CAZFNE010000041.1:11308-16004 GCA_964520335.1 uncultured Methanosarcinales archaeon
CTGCGATATAATCTGCCATATAATAAGCCTGTAATATAATAAGTATATGACCTTTGTATTTTAAATTATAAAATTATATAAAAAATATTATAGTAAAATTTTACATTTTAAATTTCTTCGTGCTATTGATTGTATTAAAATTTTTTATATATCAAATATAAAATAGATATAACTAATTTTAATTAAATCGGAAGCTCTTTATCTTCCACCAGGTCATATATTAATTTATTCTTATTTAATAAGAAATATATGCATTATTTTTCCTTTAAATCCCTGTTTCTGTTTCAGGTAAAATTCGTATGAGGTAAATAAATTAATTTTTACATTCAGTTAAATAATTTTTATTTTGCGAAATAAAAGAGGAGTAAATCCCCTCCCCATCTTCCCCAAAAATAAGGACTTGTTTTAACGTATTGTACAATTAGCTATGTTTTAAAACAATTTCGACACATTTATTATCATTATGTCACTCATTAACGATTATAAAAACCTAAGCGGAAAACAAACCCTATTTGTAAATTCCAGATGGAGATTTTAATGACCCCCGGTTTACTTGACCTTATATTATTTTCAGAAAAGAGAAAGGCGTTTCTTTTGCTCCTTAAAGAAGGCCCTAAGAATATCGAGGAAATACTTGAAAAAATTCAAGTCCCGAGGACGGCTCTCCTTCCGCAAATAAAGAAACTAAAAGAAGAAAACCTTGTTCTCCATGAAGATGGATTTTATAAGCTCAGCATAATAGGAGAAATAATTGTAGAAAAGATGCAGCCTCTTGTTGAAACCCTGCAGATCTTTGAGAAAAATGAGAATTTCTGGATTGATAGGCGGCTCTGTCCTATCCCTCCCTCTCTTATGAAAAGAATCAATGAGCTTGGCGCCTATCACATTATAGAACCTGACCTCAGTCATACTTTTGACCTGAATGCTGAGCTTGTTAATTACTTATTTGCTTCAAGCTCTATCCGTCTCTTTTTTTCATACTTTCACCCCCAATTTCCGGACTTATTCCTGAGGCTTGCAAGTAAAGGAATTGAAATTTCTCTTGTTTTAAGTGAGGCTGTGTGTTTACGTTTTCAGGAAGATTTCCATACAGAAGGAGAGGAATTCCTTAAAATAGAAAATACAAAGCTCTTTATCCTGGAAAGAAAGGGAATAGAAATTCCTGCTGTTGTTGCTTCTACTGATAAGGTAATGGTTCTGGGGCTCTTTAATGAAAATGGAAGATTTGACCGCCAGTATATTGTAAGCTCGAACCAGAGAGCAATAAAATGGGGAGAAGACCTGTTTGAATATTATAGAAACATGAGCAGGGAAATAAGATTGGATAAAAATGATTGAAATAAAACTTATTCAGAGACTCCAGAACTGGAATAATCAGGCTGAAAAATCAATTAATAAGATATGATTTTGAAACGAGCTTGATAAACCTAAAATTAAAAGGATGGATTAGTGATCCTAACTACTAATTAAAGAATACTAACCAGAATTTCATTAAATTTCCTATCAACTACTTTTTATAAATCAGTCACGAGTCTCCGCTTTGATAAAGCTTTTCTTCAAATTTCCAAACAAAATTAGATTGAGATTCTCCAGGCTGCCCATGTAACACTGTTAACTGGTTAGCTTTAAATATTAGGGATGCCTAAATATGGAAAAAATAAAAAGTTAGGTCAGCCTAAAAGAGAAATAATAAGAGACTGAGTATGAATTTGCTATCCATTATTCCTGAAAGTAAAGGTTTCTTTAGGAAAGATAAAGAAAAAAACTGTGATTCAGGAAAAGAGCTTTTAAAGGAAAATAATCTCTCAAAAATTACGCTTCTTGGAAACCCCAATGTTGGGAAAAGCAGTTTGTTTAATGCCCTTTCAGGAAGCTATACAATAGTTTCAAACTATCCTGGAACTTCGGTAGAAATCAGTCATGGGAAAGGAAGAATAGGAGATCAGGAATACGAAATTATTGACACTCCAGGCATGTATTCCCTTCTTCCTGTAAGTGAAGAAGAAAGAGTAGCCCAGCGCTTGCTTTTTGACGAAAAGGCTTCAATTTACCTGCATGTAGTAGACGCAAAGAATCTCAGGCGTATGCTGCCTTTTACCCTCCAGCTTATCGAGGCAGGCCTATCTCCAGTGCTTGTCCTGAATATGATGGACGAGGCTGAAGAAAAAGGGATCAGGATAGATATTGATGGGCTCAGTAAAGCCCTTGGAATCCCTGTTGTCGGGACTATTTCAAGTGAGAGAAATGGAATAGAAAAATTAAAAGAATTAATTTCTGGCCTTCACAGCGTGAAAAATTCTGAGGAAAATAATGAGAAAATCGATTACGGGAAAGAAATTGAACCTTATATCTCACAGCTTGAAGAAAAGCTTGATAGCTTGCTAAAACCTGGAGAGCCAGCAATCTCAAAAAGATCTCTTGCCGTTCTGCTCCTCCAAAGAGATCAAACGGCTTTCAGTTATATATCTAACATATCTAACCTTAAAAAACCCCAGCACGGAAAGGAGCATGATTACAAAAAAAATTATTCTGAAATCCAGGAGCTTATAGACCTGGTCTCGAATACAATTTCGGTTCCTCTTTCCTACCTGTTTACCTTAAAAAGGCAAGAAATAGTAAATAAAATAGTAGATCAGGTAATGGAGCTGCCGGCTGCAAATACTAGAAGAAGTGATGAAGATAAAAGAAGAAGTGAAGATTTTTTAAAAACTTTGCCTGAAAATTGTGGAAAAAGAACAGAAAAAGAATTAAAAAGAGCTGGAGAGCCTAGAGCACATGAAAAAGAGAAAACAGCAAGAAAAAGCTGTAAGTTTTCAGAAAGCCTTGACAACATCCTTATCCATCCCGTTTTTGGGATACCTGTCTTGTTTCTGGTTCTTTACTTTGGACTCTATCTTTTTGTAGGCGTCTTTGCAGCAGGCACAGTTGTTGACTTTCTGGAAAACACAGTTTTTGGCATTTATATAAATCCTTTTATAACTGCAAAATTTATCTCACTGATACCTTATCCGGCTGTTCAGGACCTTTTTGTAGGGGAATATGGGATTTTTACACAGGCTGTAACGTATGCTATAGCCCTTATTCTTCCAATAGTAGGAGCCTTTTTCCTTGTATTTTCGGTTATTGAAGATACCGGATATCTTCCAAGACTTGGGCTGCTTCTTGACAGCCTTTTTAAAAAAATAGGCTTAAGCGGAAGGGCGGTAATTCCCATGGTTCTTGGATTCGGCTGCTCTACTATGGCTACTATGGTTACACGTACGCTTGAAACGAAAAGAGAAAGGGTTATTGCAAATGTTTTACTGGCCCTTGCAATTCCCTGTTCTGCCCAGCTTGGAGTAATCCTTTCAATTCTTTCAGGGACACAAGAGGCACTTTTGATCTGGACAGGCGTTATAATCCTGGAATTCTGCCTGATAGGCTACCTTGCTTCAAAAATCCTGCCAGGAGAATCCCCGACATTTATACTTGAGATGCCTCCATTAAGAAGGCCCAGGCTTTCAAATATTGCAGTAAAAACCTATTCAAGAATGCACTGGTATTTCCTGGAGGTTCTTCCCCTTTTTGTTCTGGGAAGTGTGCTTATCTGGATAGGAAAGCTTACAGGCCTTTTTGCCCTTGCCCTAAAAGTGATGGAATATCCGACACACTGGATAGGCCTGCCTTCAGCCGCAGCAGAAATTTTTCTCTTCGGCTTCTTCAGAAGGGATTTCGGAGCAGCCGGAATTTACGGGATGTACGATTCAGGAGCCCTAAACGCAGTCCAGCTTCTGGTTGCAGCAGTAACCCTCACCCTCTTCATGCCCTGTATAGCCCAGTTCATGATGACAATAAAAGAAAGAGGTTTTAAAACCGCCCTTGCAATATCAGGTTTCATTTTCCCGTTTGCATTCTTCTCAGGTTTTCTTGTAAATACGTTATTAAAAATTTTAGGGGTGAGCCTGTGAAATGTCCTCTCTGCGGAAATGAGTTTGAGAAGGCTGATGAGACAAAATGTACAGGCTGCGGAAAACTGCATAACTGCAATAAGCAGTGCTGCCCAAACTGCGGATACGAACTCGTAAAAGAAGCAAGAATAATCCAGAGTATAAGGAGACTTTTTAAATGATAAACAAAAAATTGTTCAAAATTTTGTTTAAAGACAAATCATTAAAACAAAGCTCGCTAAAAGAAGATTCATTAAAGAAAAATTCATTAAAAGAAATTTCTCTAGAGGCTAATTCGTTAAAGGATAATTCATTAACTCAATCCTCAAAGGCCCCTCTGGAAATTGAAAATATAACCCTCTGCACAATGCAGCCTAAAAAGCCTGGAAAAATCTGCGGACTTGAAACAAAGAATCCGGGAATACTGCAAAAACTCATAGCAATGGGAATCCTTCCAGGAATGCCTATTATATTGCTTAAACAATCCCCCTCTTATTTCTTTGAGGTTGACCAGACTAGATATGCCGTGGATAAGGAAATAGCAAGCCACATCTATGTCAGGTACTGATTTTTTTTCAAAAAAGCAATAACCAATTTTAAATGTACTTGTACCTATACTTACAATCTAAACGTTACTTAAATTGCATCATAATATAAATTTGTCCGCTTGAAAAAAGAATGCGAAAGTATTATTTACGTTCTCCGAGGAAGATCATCATCCCTGCAGGTGAAGCTTTTTTGTAGATTTCCTCCAGCACTTCAAGCAAATC
>CAZFNE010000042.1:0-1650 GCA_964520335.1 uncultured Methanosarcinales archaeon
TCTTCCTTTTTCTGCTTTCTTTTGTCCAATCTCTTTTTTGATTCTTTATTTCTTTTTTAATTATTTATCTCTTTTAGTTTTTCTGTTAATTATTGTAATTGCATTCTTTAGACCATGTTCCGAGGTTTTTCAGCTCAAATTTTTCTTTTTACAAGGAGAATTTCCCTCACTTTTCCAACGATTTCAACATCTTCTTTTTCCTTTATTTCTTCTTCCGACCTTGCTTGCCAGTACTCTCCCCTGTAACGAATAAAGCCTTCTTTTCCAGGGCCCAGGGGATCAATTGTTTGAGCTGTGTCTCCTATAATTTCCCCTATCACTGGTTTTTTCTTCCTTACTTCTGTAACTTTATACACGGCAAAAACAAGGAATAACCCAAAAATAATTGTTGGCACAACAACTGTTAGGGCCAGAAGCCTCTGAAATTCAGGCGTGTAAAGATTTTCGCTTCCAAGAGGCACCAATAACAAACTCCCGATTATAAGGCTAATAAAGCCCGCAATTCCGAAGATCCCGAATCCTGGGGCCTTAATTTCAAGGATCAGGAGCCCAACACCTGCAAGGATGAGGAAAAATGCTCCTATATTGATATCAAAACCGGTACCTATAAGTCCTAACACTACTGCAAGAACCCCTAAAACCTCCGCACCTGCACCTGGACTTGAAATTCCGAAAATAATTCCATAAAGCCCTAGTGTTAAAAGAAGAGAGGAAATGATAGGGTTTGAGATAAGCCGAAGAAAAGAAAGAGGTAAAGGAGGCTCGTAAATATCGATCCTTGCATACTCTGTCTGGAGAGTTTCCCCTTTTACTGTCTGTCCATCTATCTGGCCAAGCAGTTGTGGGATCGAAGAGGAAACATATTCGATTACATTTGCCTCCAGAGCTTCCTGGGCATCGAGATTTTTGTTTATAACAATAACTTCTTCTGCAAAGGTTTCGTTTCTTCCGTGTTTGCTTGCAGTTGCAACTGAAAACTTAACAAGGGCATTTATTATTTTTTCGTCCTCTACTGGCTTTGTGCCCTCAGCAGACATCTGAACCGGCTGGGCTGATCCGATAACCGTGTATGGCGCCATTGCAGCAATATCTGTGCCCATTAAAATCAGAGCCCCGGCAGACCAGGCTTTCCCGCTTTCAGGGACATATCCTATAACAGGTATACTTGCATTTTCAATCGTTTTTATAATCGACTGAGTTTCTTCAAGCCCCCCTCCCGGCGTATCCAGGCTTATTATTAAAGCCTCATAATTCTCATTTTCAGCTTTCTGCACTGCACTCGTTATAAGGTCATCCGAAGCTGGAGTTATAGCCCCTGAGATCTCAACTACAAGAACCTTATTCTCAGGGCTTGAGCTAACAACAGGCACACTGGGCGCAAACACGGATATAAGGACAAAAAATAGAAGAATACGGTTTATTAGATAAATAGGAAGGATATGAGGAGTTTTTTTTATTGACATATTTATCACTCTTTCCTCTTTTATCCCTTGTCTGTATTTTTTGTTGAAATTATTTTATTTTATTTTATTTTATTTTATTTTATTTTATTTTAGTTTAGTTTAGTTTAATTTAGTTTAGTTTATTTATTCAGTTTATATTTTTTTTCTTAGATTTTCTAACACATTTTCCTTTAAGCCCTGTTTTCTC
>CAZFNE010000042.1:1750-6195 GCA_964520335.1 uncultured Methanosarcinales archaeon
TTATATTTTTTTTCTTAGATTTTCTAACACATTTTCCTTTAAGCCCTGTTTTCTCTCTTTGAAACAGCTTGAGATAAGGCTGCTATATTTCCTGTTTCGAGGGCCTGGGACTGGGTAACTACTATCAGGTTTTTCTCTCTGGCAATCTCGGCAAGAGTTTGCAATTCTCTCAGTTTGATCGCTGTCGGGACTCCCTGATAGAGAGTTGCTGCATCCGCCATTTTCTGGGCAGCCTGGGACTCTCCTTCGGCAAGAATAATCCTTGAACGTTTTTCCCTTTCGGCTTCAGCCTGTTTAGCAATTGCCCTTTTCATAGTATCTGGAAGAGATACATCCCTGATTGTTACGCCTGTGACCTTAATTCCCCATGGATCAGTAGATATGTCTAGAAGTTCCTGAATTCTTTTGTTAATGTTTTCTCTCTCAGAGAGGAGTTCGTCAAGTTCCATCTGACCCAACACATCCCTGAGAGTGGTCTGTGAAAGCGTCGAAGTTGCAAACATATAGTTTTCTACTTGAGTTATTGCAGCTCCGGGTTCCACCACTTTATAATAAACAACAGCATCTACTTCTACTGTAACGTTGTCCCGTGTTATTACTGCCTGCTTGGGAATATCAATCGTAACAACTCTGAGGTCTATTTTAATTGCTTTATCAACAATCGGAATTATCAGGAAAACCCCTGGCCCTTTGATCCCACTGAGGCGGCCAAGCCTGAAAATAACAACCCTCTCGTATTCATTAACCATTTTTATTGATTGAGAAACTATTATAATTAAAATTACTAAAACAGGAATTAATAATTCAATACTTACCATAACATATGACCTCTTTTTTAATAATATTTATCCAGGATTTTAAAATCAATATAAATCTTAATATAAAATTATTTATCGTAAAGTAAATAAGTGAACTTAATTTTTTTTCAGCTTAATCTCTATTTTATATCTGTATAGTATTATATCAGTTCAATAATATGTTATTTTAGATTGGGTTATTATTGACTTCTTAACAATTTTATAATTATTAAAGTATATCTAATTGTATAAAAGTATGTATAAAAATTAATTGTACAATCCAATTGCATTAAAATTTCTCTATAAGATTCCCGAACTGAGAGTCTGCTTTTCTCACTCTCTAAATATCTAGAAAACTATATAATTCTTTCATATGCGAGGATTTTTACATACTCTTGTTTAAATACTTATGAGGAATACAGCGCAATAAATCTTGACGTAATCTTGAGAGATACTTACTTTTAACCCATTCTGAAAATACTTATATCTTGATACAGAAATACAATACCAGATAGAAAGCGAGATATAAGGAAAGTCAGGCCAAATTATTGTTCTGAGCTATGAGACAAGTAGATAAGAAAACGTTGGTTCGGAAGAACCTCTGGTGTTGATACAATGAGTAAAGAATGTCCAGAATGCCACGGCCGTGGCAATGAAGTCATTTCAACCGAGACCTGCCCGCAGTGTAAAGGTAAAGGGAAGTCAAAATCTGTTGATTTTATGAAAATGTCGGAACAAAATCTTGATAGCTTTTTAAAAAATGGTGCAGCATGCGAGAAATGTAAAGGTACTGGAAAATTCGAAATTACAAAACCCTGCGAGACCTGTGAGGGGTTAGGAAGAGTATATACATGTAAAGTCTGTGGGGCTCGTATTAAAGATCCTGGTGATATAGAAGATGAAATTTGTAGTTCCTGTGCCCGTACTCAATTTGTCTATGCCCTCGATGAATCCTGTGACCTGAAGGATATAGAAGCAGGGAAACTTTACCATGGAATTGTTGGTAGTATAGCTTCTTTTGGAGTTTTCATTGACCTTAATCCTCATGTAAGGGGCCTCATGCATTCAAGCAATATAGGAGTCCCTCCTGAAGTTGGAGACGCCATAATAGTGCTTGTAAAAAGCGTCAAAACAGGAGGAAAACTCGACCTCATCCCAAAAACCCTTACAAAATATGAAACCATAGAGCTTGAAAAAGAGCTCCCCCTTAAAAATTCGGCCCAGATAGACCCGAATATGAAAGGCAGATTGGTAAGGATCGAAGGGGAAGTTATTCAGGTAAAACAGACCAGTGGGCCCACTATTTTTATGATCAGTGATGAAGGAGGCTTTGTGCCCTGCGCTGCTTTTGAAAGTGCAGGAAAACGTTCCTATCCCCATATAGATAACGGTATGATTGTTGCAATTACCGGAGAGGTGACTCTCCGAGATGAGCAGATTCAGATCGAAGTTATGAGCATGAAGCAGCTTACAGGAGAAAAGGAGATAATTGTCCGCTCCAGGGTTGAAAGGGTAATTGACGAAAAAGCTTCCCCTGCTGATATTCCTTTCCTTGTGGAAAGCGAGATAATGGAAAAGCTCAAACCCCGGATGCTCCATGTTGCAAAAGAAATTAAAAAAGCAATCCTTCATTCAGTCCCGATCATTCTCAGGCATCATGCGGATGCTGACGGGATAACTTCTGCGATTGCACTTGAGCGCGCAATTCTGCCTCTCATCACAAATATCGGAGGCCCGGAGGCCGAGTATCATTTCTATAAACGTGCCCCTTCAAAAGCTCCCTTTTATGAACTTGCAGATGTTACCAGGGACATTTCTTTTTCTCTTGAAGACCTTTCAAGGCACGGGCAAAAAATGCCTCTTGTAATCCTTGCTGATAACGGATCAACCGAAGAAGACGTTCCTTCCATGCGGCAGGCTAGGGTTTATGAGATAGATATGCTTGTAATAGACCATCATCATCCTGATGAAATCGTTGACCAGTACCTTATAGGGCACGTAAATCCTGCACACGTTGGAGGAGATTTCGGAGTTACTGCAGGTATGCTTTGTGCGGAAGTAGCTCGTATGATCAATCCTGAGATCACAGAGACGATAAAGCACTTGCCGGCAGTCTCGGCTGTTGGAGACCGTTCTGAAGCCCCTGAAGCCGGAAGATATATTTCCCTGATCTCGGACCGCTATACGCTTGAAGAGCTTAAAGAAATGGCTCTTGCACTTGATTATGAACAGTTCTGGCTGAAATTCAGCAGTGGGAAAGGGCTCATTGATGATATTCTGGACCTTGGCGACCATGCTCTTCATAAGAGGCTTGTTTCCCTGCTTACAGAACAAGCAAATGCAATGATAAAAGAGCAGCTTGAGACCTGCCTCCATAATGTCAAATCCCATAAACTTGCAAATGGGGCCCTGATGTTTGTAATAGACGTTGAAAATTATGCCCAGAAATTTACTTTCCCGCCTCCAGGAAAGACCTCAGGGGAAGTCCATGATGTGCTTGTGAAAAGAAATCCTGATAAACCTGTGGTCACTCTCGGATATGGGCCAGATTTCGCTGTCATTCGTTCCAAAGGAGTGCTTATGAATATTCCGAAGATTGTCAGGGAACTCCACGAGGAAATGAAAGGGGCAGGAGTGAGCGGAGGAGGCCACCTTGTCGTGGGAAGTATAAAATTTGTCGAAGGAATGAGGACAGAAGTACTCTCCAGGCTTGCTGAAAAAATTGCATCCACTGCGGTTGAGTATTAATAACAGGATCAGAAATTAGTAATAAGACCAGGAATTAATAAGGAGAAAGGATTTTCAAAAATTTCTAAGAAGTAATATACCCACTAAACACAATTAAAGGTTTTATAAACTCCTTTTTCTTTCACCTTTAATTTGAGACTAAAATATTGATTCAAAATCAATTATTTAAAAAATTCAAATCCTCCCAGTTGCATTCCTGGCGCTTCCCCTGGTCGGATTGAAAACCCATGTTTTTCATAAAATCCGGCTTTGTCGGGAGCTGCAAATAACCAGACTCGTTTAAGGTTCAACTCTGTACATTTATTAATTAACTTTGTCAAAATTGAACTTCCTATTCCCCTATTTTGCCCCTCCGGTGCCCCAATTACGTCGCACACAAGCGCATATAGGGCTCCATCTGAAAGCAGGCGGCCGATCCCAACAATCCTCTCATTTTCGTAAGCTGTTATCCAGTAAGATGTATTTTCAAGGACTTTTTTCAGGTCATTTTCAGAAATTTTCAGAGCCTCCACCCAGCCTGCAGTAGAAAAAAGACAATAGTATTCTTGCCATGTAGGAGGACTTTCTTTATAGATTATGTCGCTCATCTGCTGTTCCTGCTTTTAACGTATTTATTGAAAGAGCCTGAAAATATTAGAACCTGGCTTAAAATTAGAGTATTAATGATTCAGTATAACAATAGAAAAGATTGCAGATAACATAATATTATTAAAATTTTAATATACAAAATAGGAGTTACGCACTTGAGGCGCAAAAGCAAGAGCATTGGGCGTTGATATAAAATCCATGGTTTAGACAGTTGAAAGTTTAATGCCATTGATTTTCTATTTCAACTGCGTAAGTCCTACAAAATTTAAATGCTCACATTCAGAGATAGGTAAATCGCCATATAATAAGGTA
>CAZFNE010000042.1:6295-15824 GCA_964520335.1 uncultured Methanosarcinales archaeon
TACAAAATTTAAATGCTCACATTCAGAGATAGGTAAATCGCCATATAATAAGGTAGATCTCTTAAATTAAAAAAGTGAGTTAGAAAGCCTTTTCCCTGGAAAAAGCTTTCGTTTCGATAATTTGTATGTTTATTATTCTTCAGTCAAGGCGCACAATTCTAACAAGAGCCTGAATAGGAACATTTGCTATTGTATCTGCGCCTTTCTTGTCGACAAGGACAGCTACAACTCTTGGTTTTGCATCCATTTCCCTGAGCTGTTCAATTACTTCCATAGTCGTAGACCCTGTTGTGATAACATCATCCACGATTACACAGTTTTTGCCGGCGACGGACCCGAAGTTCCTGCTTATTGTTCCTTTGTGTCCGGGCTGGATGAAGTCCTGACCTTTGCGGGAATGATAGAGGGCAAAATCTGCTCCCAGTTCATGTGCCATCATGCTTGCAAGAGGAATTCCGCTAGCAGCTACCCCTACAACTACATCTACCTCTGCATTTGTTTTTTCCAGGGTTTCAAGTACCATGTCGCAGAGCGCAAGGGAAATATAGTGGAGACGTGTCGCACTTTTTCCTATACTGCTCCAGTTTACGGAGATATCTTTCGGAGCTGGGGCTGCAACTTCTTTTTTTGAACGGGTTAAAAGCCAGGTGACAGTTTCTCTTGAAACATTGAGTTCGTCGGCAATCTGGCCGGTAACAAGTCCATTGCTCTGCAGTTCTACAGCTTTCTGAATTAAATCTTCTATATTCTTCATGCCTCCATTCCCACCTGAAATTTATCCTGGCTGTATTTCTGGCGCAGTGTCATTTTCCTTGAATCTTCATTAACCCTGCATGTAATACTGCCTTAAAACTATATTCAAGTCTATATTCTCTCAATTCAAAACACTATTAGACTATCAAGCGTTATATCTTTTTCTTCAGTTTAAAATTGCCTCTTTTCTTTTATACTTTTTTTCCTCTTTTTTTTGAGAGGAGAACCGCAAATCGGACAGATCTCTCCTTTTTCAAACTTTTTTTTGCAGCCAATGCACTGCTTTTGCCAGATTAGAATATCCTTAATTTTTTTCTGGGCAATAGGCTCGACCTTAATCCCAAGCTGAATAGCAACATTCTGGACGGCGTAATCATCCGTAAGCAGCACACATCTATCCTTGTGCTCGAAAGCTTTTGCAAGGATTTCAAGGTCTGTTTTTGAGAGTTCTTCAGAGTCCCGGGTACGTTCGGCCATTTCCAGTACTTGCTTTACCATTTCAGGCTCCGGCCATTCCACCCGTAAGCCCCCTTCTTTAGCGAGGTCAAACCTGAGCAGGGCATCCTGACTTCTTAGCTCGTCTGCAACTGACGGCACAGTAATCAGAAGTGAACTATCTAAATTGCAATTTCCCATTATAAAAACGGCTGAATCTGCTACGTAACAGGTCATTTTTCATCCTATATTTTTCTGTATTTCCTCTAACTGAGAGACTGGAGTTAAAAAAACTCCTTTTTTATATTATCTTTTTCTGGTTAGATAAATCTCGGATTGTTTGAGTATAATATTTACGCCCAAACTATTTCTATTTCAGGTTAAATTAGACCAGATTGTTAGAGTGAAGTACTTCAGAATTAAATTGAGTAAAAATAGGCTCAGTTAAAATCCAGATGAATAAAATTAGATTTGAATAAATAAGATTGAAAATAGGCATATGTTCAGGTTTTATGAAAGTCTTTATTTAATGACCCTTATTTAATGCCCTTTATTTAATGCCCTTTCATTAAGTTTCTTTTTCTTGGATCTCATGAAAGGGCTCAACATGAAGGAATTTTTAAAAAGAAAAATTCAGAACGTTGGATTATTTATGTTTCATTTTTATTTCGGGCAAATCTCTTTAAGGCCGGAGGCCACATCAGGGAGAAGTTCTATTGGGATTCCCATGACCATTTCTTCATCTGAAATCTTTGTGTATGTCCTGCTTCCACTGCATCCGACCGTAACCCCTATTTTACCTTCCTTATAGGTCTGTACGACTGCATCAGAACATAAGCTCTGTTTTCCTGCAAAGCTGGCCTCAATTCTGCCGCCGGTTTTATACATCATAGCCTGGGTAAGCAGCATTACTTGCCTGGGATTGCAGATCACTACGACAACGTCAGGAATAAAAGTGGTCTTCTCAAGCGGAGAATATAGAACAGCATCTGTAGAATGAGGAGGCATTTTGGGGACCTTATCAATAGTCCGCCTTGCTGCACCCTGGGTGCTGAATTGTTTAAGTCCTTTATAGTAAAACTCCCCACTGGCTACTTTTGGAGGCATTTCTCCAAGCCCCATTGCACCAGCCCCTCCTTTGCACATTTGCTCTTCAGCCTGGGCATAGAACTCTTCCCCTGTTCTCCTGACCCTATCAACAAGCTGACAGTGCCTCATAGCCTCATCGACTTTTTTAATCCCTTCTGGAATTTCTCCTCCTGCTGGGATAAGTTTTACTGCAACTGGAGATGTTTCGAGTTTCAGGCAGTTTACAATTTCCTGCCCGTAATTATTTATTTCCTTTATATCCATATTTTAACTCCTACTCTGAATTTAATAGCATTTAATTGGGAATCTTATTAAATATTGCTGAGTCCCCCAAGATACTGGGGGATTCCGGCAGTACTGCTGGTAGATTTATTGCTTTCAGGTTTTCATTAATTCGCTCGAAATCCTTATTTTTGGGTGTCCTCATCTTCAAGTTTATCAAAGATAACTTCCATTTTCCCCATACTTTTTGCAAGGTTTTTTGAGATCATGCCATTTTCAAGCCAGCATGCATTCATAATAGTTGCCGGGACATAACATGTTGGAGTAAGGGGAGATTCGGCTGATTTTTTAGCAAGTATGCTGTCAGGCCCGCCCATTAAATCTTTCATTTCCATATCAAACTCATTCCCCCACTTCCTGATTTTTTCACATGAAGTTTTAATATGTACATGAGTTTTTTTTCCTTCTTTTTTAGCAATTACTTTGGTTGTATGCCCGCATATTGTATTTAAGGAAATTTCCGTGACCATACTTATTCTCCACTTCAATATTTTCAGATTTATTATTTTTTGAGAAGGCGATTAAGACAGGCAATATATTGGGAAGTTTAATTATTTTTTTCGGCCTGCACTAGCAAAAACTTGCTTTCATTGTTTTATAAATTTCAATATATGATAATTTATCCTTTGCCTTACCTATTCTACAGAAAAAAAAACAGAAGTTGTGCTTCTAATACACTTAAGCAGTACTTTATTTAATTATTTAATCAAATTATTTCATCAGGCAGGTTTTATAATATAGTATTAATTTACATATTTATCTCCAAATTAAATAGAATTGTAATAAGTAATTAAACTTTACTTAAAGAGATTAATATCCTTACATAAAATCAGTCAAGGGATCAGTATAATTAAACCTGTTATTGGTGGTTTAAAATCGAATTAACTTATATTATGCCTGATTAATCTTAGATTTAAATCGAAATGTATAAAGTATAGTGCCAAAAAGATGGTATGGCTGATATATAATTAAAACACTAATTTATTTTATTGTCGATAAAAAATTTATCGGAAATCCCTATATTTCATCCAAAGAAGGTGGCTTGAAATAGGATATGAGAACAGAATTGGAACAATTTCCAGCAAAAAACCCGAATCCTGTAATCAGTGTGGCAAAGGATGGGACAGTACTTTATTCCAATAAGGCTGGAGAGCCCTTATTGAAAGAATGGGGAGTCGGGGTAGAAGAAAAAATGCCCGCCCATATTACAGATACTGTACAGAGGGTAATTGCCTGGAATAGTCAGGAAAAAATGGAAATTAAAACCGATAACAGTGTGTTTTTAGTCCTTTTTAACCCTTACAAAGAATGCGTAAATATCTATGGGTTTGACATAACCGATCAAAAAGAGCTTGAAGAAAAGCTCCGTACCAAGGAAAAACAGAACGATGTTCTCCATCAAATCGGGAAAATAGCCCTGGAAGAGAAAAGCCTCCAGACCTTTACGGATGAAAGTGTAAAATTGATTTCAAGTATTCTTAACCTTGAATACTGCAAAATTATGGAACTTTTGCCTGATGGAAATTTTCTATTGAAAGCAGGAATTGGGTGGAAATGTGATTATATAGGGAAAAATATTGTTAGAGGGGAAAACGGTTCGCAGGCAGGATACACTTTACTTTTAGGAATGCCTGTAATTGTTGAAGATTTTGAGAAAGAAATCCGCTTCGAAAAGCCCAATATCCTGAAAGTTCACGGCATAGCAAGTGGGGCGAGTGTCATAATCGGGAGTTCAGGGAAAATTTTTGGGGTACTTATAGTAAATTCTACTAAAAAAAGAAAATTTACGGCAGAAGACACTTATTTTCTAAGTTCGGTAGCTTTTTTGATTGCACAGGTAATAGAACGTAAAAAGGCCGAAGAGGCGCTTAAAAAAGCCAATTCCAATCTGGAAGCCAAAGTTAAAGCACGTACAGATGAATTACAGGAAGCATACCGGTCTTTAAAAGAAAGTGAAGAGCGGCTTGCTGAAGCCCAGAAATTAGCTCATGTTGGGAGTTATGACTGGGATATTGCAACTGATGAGGAATATTGGTCTGAGGAACTATTTCGTATTTTCGGGCTTGATCCCCAAACTAAGATAGATCATAATATTTTTCTGGAATATATACATCCAGAAGATCGCGATTACGTAAATAATGCGATTAACAAAGCCCTGAATGGGAAGCCGTATAATATTGATTACAGAATAACCTTGCCGGACGGAGAAGAGCGTATAATCTATTCACATGGCGGAGCTACTTTTGATGAGAAAAATAGGCCCGTTCGAATGAGAGGAATAGTTCAGGATATTACTGAACGTAAAAAGGCCGAAGAAGCCCTTGCAAATATTGAAATTGCCCGGAAAAAAGAAATCCATCACAGAATCAAAAATAATTTACAGGTTATTTCTTCCCTTCTCGATTTGCAGGCTGAAAAGTTTAAAAATAGGGGATATATTCAGGACTCAGAAATTCTGAATGCTTTTAAAGTAAGCCAGGACAGGGTAACCTCTATTGCCTTAATCCATGAAGAACTTCATGAAGGCGGAGGAAATAATACCCTTAATTTTTCGCAGTATCTCGGAAAACTAGCTGAGAATCTCTTCCAGACATATAGTCTTGAAAATAGCAATATCAGTCTGGATATTGAACTGCAAGAAGACATATTCTTTGATATGGATATCGCAGTACCTTTAGGGATTATTATTAACGAACTCGTTTCAAATTCCCTGAAATACGCATTTAAAGGTAAAAATGACAGAGGAATAATTCAAATCAAACTTTGCAGGCAAGAATCTGTTAAATATCCAAACAAACGGTCTGAAAACGAACAAGCGGATCAAGAAAACCCTAAATATACGCCATTTATTTTAACAGTTTTGGATAATGGAGTAGGAATCCCTCATAGTTTTAATCTGGAAAACACTGGCTCCCTCGGGATACATCTAGTAACCATTCTGGTGGACCAGTTAGGAGGAGAACTTGAAGTAAAGGGGGAGCATGGGACTGAGTTCGTAATAAAATTCAGGGTAAAAGAATAAGTTTAGTTTAGTAAAAATATAATTACTAAACGAAAGTCAGATTTAGTAATAGATGAGTGAGAATAAAAAAGCATAAATAATTAAGAAGGGTAATTAGGAATAGTAATTTAAGGACGAGTAGATTAACAAATATTAAAAAATTGCTACAAATATAATTTTATAATAAATTCAAGCAAAAAGCTTTTTTACAATAAAGTCTGGTTAATCGTAAAGTTCTTATACGAATCTATTTGTATTGATTAGTCCATAGCAAATATGCTAATTAAGTACTCCTGTAAATATAATTAATATATAATCAGAGCAATTAAGCTACTGACAGGTATGCTCTTGCCCTGGTCAGATCACAATATCAGGATCATCAGGATTACAAATATGATTAGAATCTGAATTATGGAAATTCTTTAAAAATAAATCGTACTAATATTATATTACTCATGAGGTTTTAATATGAGATGGCAAGGTACTTCTAGAAGAAAAGTGACCGGTGGGAAAGTCATTGCTGCCCGCGGGAAGCGTAAATTTGAGATGGGTCGTGAATCTGCTGAGACCCGTATAAGTGAAATAAAGAGGAAAAATGTCCCCACAATGGGAGGCAACAGAAAAGTAAGGCTCCTTCAGTGTAACGTTGCAAACGTAACAAACCCCAGGGATGGAAAGACAGTTACTTCCTCTATTGAGACCGTTATTGACAATTCTGCGAACAAACACTATGTCAGGCGTAACATTCTGACAAAAGGCTCTATTATAAGAACTCCTCTTGGAACTGCGAGAGTTACAAGCAGGCCTGGACAGGATGGAGTCGTAAACGCTGTATTAATAGAATAATTTAATTAAGTAAAATTTAGACAGGAATTCTTTACCGATTTTCCTAACCTTTGTGCCGGTGATCATTATGGACGAAAAAATTCGACATATACTGGAAATTCTTGAAAACGACGCCCGAGTAAGTCCTGAAGAGATTGCAGCCCTGACAGATATGTCAGCAGATGAAGTTTCCCAGACTATCGCAAAACTTGAAGAAACAGGGGTTATCCGGCACTACAAGACCATAGTTGATTGGGATCTGGTTGGGGAAAATTATGTTTATGCAGTAATCGAGCTTAAAGTTACTCTCGAGCGTAACCAGGGCTATCAAGTGATCGCAGAAAGGATCTATAAGTTTCCTGAAGTCAGGTCTGTCAGGCTTTTATCTGGAAATTATGACATTTCCCTTACAGTTCGGGGGAAATCAATGAAGGATGTGGCCTTCTTCGTGGCAGAGAAAATTGCAACCCTTGACCAGGTACAGAGTACCTCAACTCACTTTGTGCTGAAAACCTATAAGGAAGACGGGGTTATTCTCCACGAACCTGAGGTTATTAAAAGGCTGCCAGTCTCGTTTTAATCAAGCGTCCTGGCCTGACCTTATACAATGCCTGACCTTGTACAATTTTCATTTAATCATGTTGATTACTAGATTTACCCATAAAACTCCTTGAAATGGTGGTTTGCTTGAGAACTCCATGCGATCCTTCAAAATTTGTTTCAGATACTGTAAAGAATATTCCTCCCTCAGGAATACGCCGCTTTTTTGACCTGGTTTCCGGACTTGAAGATATAATCTCCCTTGGAGTAGGTGAGCCTGATTTTATCACCCCCTGGCATATTCGTGAAATGTGTATTCATTCTCTTGAAAAGGGGCAGACTTCATATACTTCCAATTACGGGCTCCCGGAACTCAGGGACGAACTCACAAGAACCTATTACAGGCGTTACGGCCTCGATTATAACCCTGAGTCTGAAATCCTGATCACAACAGGCGTAAGCGAGGCCCTTGATGTAGCTGTAAGGGCTGTAGTCAACCCTGGTGACGAGGTTATTGTAGTCCAGCCCGCTTATGTTGCCTATGTCCCTTCCGTACTACTTGCAGGAGGCAAGCCTGTCATAGTTCCCACTTATAAGGACGATGATTTTAGCCTGACTGCAGAAGCGCTAAAACCTGCAATTACAGACAAGACAAAAGCGATCATTCTTAACTTCCCAAACAACCCTACAGGGGCAATTATGACCCGGGACGACCTCGAAGATATTGCAGACCTGGTTGTACAAAATGACCTTTTTGTCATTTCCGACGAAGTTTATGAATGCCTGACCTATGAAGGCACCCATGTTCCTTTATCTTCGCTTGAAGGTATGAAAGACCGCACAGTCATGTTAAACGGATTTTCCAAAGCCTATGCAATGACAGGCTTAAGGCTTGGTTTTGCAATGGGGGCCCCTGAGATTATCCATTCCATGATGATGATTCACCAGTACTGCATGCTCTGTGCTCCCATAACCGCCCAGGTCGGAGCATTAGAAGCCCTTCGCAATGGAAAAGAGGAAATGGAACGCATGGTAAGGGAATATGACAGGCGCAGACACTTTATTGTGAAAGGTTTTAATAGTATAGGGCTTGAATGCTGCAATCCTAAAGGAGCGTTTTATGCTTTTCCAAACGTGGAAAACACCGGACTTTCTTCCTCGGAATTCGCAGAACGCCTTTTAGATGAAAAAAAAGTGGTTACAATTCCAGGAGACGTCTTTGGAGAAGCAGGCGAAGGCTTCCTTAGGTGTGCATATGCAGCCTCTATGGATGACCTGAGGAAAGCAATAGAAAGAATGGGAGATTTCGTAGACGGTTTGAATCAATAAGACAGCTTTAAGCAAGAATTTGTAAAAACTTGCTCGAGAAAGCCATTCTCAAAAATAGTGAGTCAAAATCAAAATAAACTTTAAATTTTATTAGATTTTAATTTTATTAAATTTTTAGATTTACGGTTTAAAGATTGCTAATTATTCTGATTGTTTTATTTGTACATTTTTTATTTTTCGAGCTGGGGATTCTCTATTTCATCATCCATTTTTTCAATTAGCCTGTTCATTTGCCTGTACCAGTCATCTATATTCTTCTTAACTAACTGCTTCATTTCCTCAGGCTCGATAGCTACGTACTCGTAGTAATATCCACCACTATCGATTGATCTTGTTTCCCTGTAAACTATCCCGCTGGCTATAAGGTTCTGAAGAGACCTGTACGCAGTGCTTCTTTCCCTATTAAGAATCTCCCCGAGCTTTTCCGCAGTCAGGGGGCCGTGAATCAGCAGGGCTTTGTATGCATCTACATCCAGATTTTTCAGTCCGAGGACATATTTTATCAGGTCTTCGTATTTGAAACTTGCTCGAATCATCTCATGAATGGAATTAACCATAAGATCACTATTGGAGGTTGCTCTATTCTTCTAATCCTTTATATTAAAATCCTGATAGCATAATAAAATATTTTTGGTATTAAGAAGGATAATATTCACTAATAAAAAGAAAATTCCCTAAATTAAACTTATTTTTAAGATATACTCTTTAATAATATTTAATATCTTCCTCTGGGAAATAATAAAAATTCCTTACTTTTTATGAGCTTATAATGGTATAGTGTCCAAATAATGTTATTTTTATATTTTTAAATACTTATTACCTGCTATTTGTTATTTGCCATTATAATCTTATTATATCTAAAAATTATATTCGAAAATGAGAATAGGATTTAGAATGGAAAATCTGCCGGGTTAGTTAATTATATAATATCCGGATTCAATAAGGTTTGACGCTTATGAAACCTATTATTCCTGAAAATGAGCGTTCTCAAGAACCCCTTGATACAGAGAGGGTAATTTACCACCCTGACATGATTCGGGCAAATGAATGGGTTTTAACCGAGTACGAAGCGCCATTCAGGGAACTCTGCATTTTTGTGCCATGTGCGAAAAAAAAACCATATCATGAGAGCCCTTCCCACAAGAAATTCGATAGAGTTATTTTCGGGATAGCAAAACCTGAAGATGTGCATATTGTGACTTTTGGCACCTGTGGAATTACTCCAAGGGAACTTGACACGCAGTACCCTTTCATGCATTACAGTTTCATGATGGG
>CAZFNE010000043.1:0-15711 GCA_964520335.1 uncultured Methanosarcinales archaeon
CATTGTTTTTAAACCAGGTTTTTAGAGAGGCTTTCTAAGATTTTAAACCTTTTTTAGTGTTTTAATTTTCCTCTGACTTTTTAGATCTTATTTTTTATTTCGCTTTCACAGTGTTTTTCGTAATGTGCTGATTTTATTTGCAAATTTATTTGGGAAAATTCTGCCATAAACTTTTTATATAATGTGTATCATTAGACATTAATGTACATAAAGATACAACAGTGATATTTAATGCACCCTTCGATCCTCCATATTCTCAATACAACTAAAAATCGAGTCCAGGCTTTAGGAGTTCATTCTTCAACTCAACCTGTGCAGGTACGGTTTGAGAAAAGGGATTTTCTCTCTGCAGTAGCCGCAGTAAAGGCAGAAGGTCTGGTCCCTGTAATTGCCGAAATCAAGCCTGCATCTCCTGGGAAAACTTTCAGGGATGTTTCTCCGGAGATAGCTGGACAACTTGCAATGGAAATGGAAAAAGCTGGTGCTGTTGCAATCTCAGTCCTTACCGAACCAGGAGTTTTTCAAGGCTCGCTTGAAAACCTGAATACCGTAAGAGAAGCAGTTTATTTGCCTGTGCTGAGAAAGGATTTTATTATTGACAGGCTCCAGCTTGAAGAAATAAAGAGCGATCTTATCCTCCTGATTGCAGGAATCTTAGGCGGAAAACTGGAGGATTTTGTTGAACTTTCTTTTGAAAAAGGGCTTGAGCCGCTGGTTGAAGTCCATAACAAGGAAGAGCTTGCCCTTGCCCTGCAAACAACAGCAAGAGTCATAGGTATAAACAACAGGAATTTTGAGACCCTTAAAATCGATCTCAGTACCACAGAAAAACTTGCAGCCCTTATTAAGGAATATGACAGTGAACATGGAACCAGACATCTGATTATAAGCGAGAGCGGAATGAACAGCCCAGAAGATGTCAGGCGAGTAATCCGGGCAGGGGCTGATGCAGTATTAATAGGATCTGCACTTATGGAAAGTGATTCTGTTTTTAAGAAAACCAGCGAATTTGTCCAGAGTTCTGGTTGGCGTTAATTTCCTCTTTTTAATCAACGGGAATTTTCACTTTTGAAATTAAGGTGTGAAAATTCCAGTCCAATTAGTCCAATTGAAACTTCATTTCTTAAAGCTTTGAAATAACGGTTCTTAAAATCGCTATTTATAGCCGCTATAAGAAAATTCAGAAATTCGATTTAAACAATAAATTTTATAAAAATTTTGAAAATCAGGGAGTAGTTAAATGACAGGGATTAAAACTTCAGAATCTCAAATTCCAGATTCATACATAAAAGATCCATATTTGAATGCACTGGCAGACTCAAAACTTAAGAAATCTGAAACAATAAGCCTGGATCAGGTAAAAGGAAAGTATGGGAAATATGGGGGGCAGTATGTGCCTGAAGTCCTTATGCCAGCCCTTGAGGAACTTGAAGACGGCTATGAAAAATACAAAAATGACCCGAAATTCCTTGCCGAAATTGAGCATTATCTTCAGGATTTCGCAGGAAGGAAAACCCCTCTTTATTTTGCACGGAACCTGAGCAAGAAGTACGGGACAAAAATCTACCTTAAAAGGGAAGACCTGGTGCACGGAGGTGCTCATAAATTAAATAATGCAATCGGACAGGCATTACTTGCAAAATATATGGGAAAGACCAGGCTAATTGCCGAAACAGGCGCAGGGCAGCACGGCACTGCAACTGCGATGGCCGGGGCAAACCTTGGGTTTGAAACGGTTGTATATATGGGAGCAAAAGATGTCAAGCGCCAGCAAATGAACGCCTACAGAATGGAACTTATGGGAACTGAAGTAAAAGCCGTAAATACAGGCTCAAAGACCCTAAAAGATGCAATAAATGAAGCTTTCAGGGACTGGGTTACAAACATAGCAAATACCCATTACCTTATAGGTTCGGTTGTAGGGCCCCATCCCTATCCTGTAATTGTACGGGATTTTCAAAGCGTAATTGGAAATGAAGTAAAAGGGCAGATTCTGGAAAAAGAAGGGAGAATGCCTGATTCAATTATTGCATGTGCAGGCGGAGGAAGCAATGCAATGGGGATTTTCCATCCCTTTGTGGAGAATAAAGAAGTAAAACTCATCGCAGTAGAAGCCGGGGGAAAAGCCCTTAAATTTACGGAAAAAGCCGCCCTTCACTCAGCCTGCCTCTGTGCCGGCGAAGAGGGAATCCTGCATGGAGCCCGTACAAAGGTGCTCCAGGATAAAAACGGACAGATCCTTGAATCCGAGTCCGTTTCTGCCGGGCTTGACTATTCAGGAGTTGGGCCCGAGCTCGCTTATCTGGCTGAAAGCGGAAGAGTGACTGCCCGTTATGCAATGGATTCCGAAGCTGTTGAAGCTTTTCACGAACTCAGCCGCCTGGAAGGAATTATTCCTGCCCTTGAATCTTCTCATGCGCTTGCTTATCTTAAAAAGGCTGCTGAAACTGGAGAATTGGGAGAACTGGTTGTTGTAAACCTTTCAGGAAGAGGAGATAAAGACCTGGAAACTGTCCTGAGCTTGAAAGGGGGAATTTAAGGTGAGTTCAAGAATAAAGCCTGAAACAAATTCCCAAATGAACCCTGAAATGAACCCAAAAACGAATCCTGAATTCGGAAACTATTCTGAAGTTCCAGCAAGCATAGATAATAAGGTAAAAAGGCAAACTATCTCCGAAAAATTCCTGGAACTTAGAGAAAAAGGGGAAGCGGCCCTTATATGTTATATAATGGCAGGAGATCCCTCTGCAGAGGTAACAAAAGAAAATGTAAAAGCCCTCGTAAAAGGCGGGGCTGATATAATAGAACTTGGTTTCCCGTTTTCAGATCCTGTAGCCGACGGCCCTACTATCCAGGCAGCAGGGCAAAGAGCCCTTGCTGCTGAGATGGATATTCAGAATTATTTTAAACTTATCAGAACCCTTGAGGTACAGATCCCTCTTGTATGCATGACCTATTACAATCCTGTTTTCAAGTTCGGGATAGAGAATTTTGTGACACAGGCTGCAGAAGTAGGAATAGGTGGCCTGATTATTCCTGATATCCCTGTAGAAGAAACCGCAGAACTTAAAAAGGACTGCGAGAAAGCCGGAATCGACCTCATTTTCCTTATTGCCCCTACAACAACAGAAGAAAGAATCCAGAAGATTCTGGAAAAAGGTTCTGGCTTTTTATATCTGGTTTCAAGACTCGGAGTAACAGGAGCAAGAGCAGACATTTCCGCTTCTTCAGAAGAATTATTATCGAGAGTGAAAACCGGCCTTCCAAAAGCTGTCGGCTTTGGGATCTCAACAGGCGAGCAGGCTAAGGAAATAAGGAAAGCAGGAGCAGACGCTGTTATAGTTGGCTCGGCTTTTGTTAAAATAATTGATGAAGGGCAGGATTCAAGCAGAAGACTCGAAGCCCTCGCAAAAGAGCTCAAATCAGGCCTGCTAAAGGCTGCCTGAGGGTAAAGGAGGCAAAAGAAATGCAGGCATATATTAAAAAGCTCGAAGAAGGCCGGGATCTGAGTTCTGTGGAAGCTGAAACTGCTGTAAAAAAAATCCTTACTACTGCAAATGATGAGGAAATAGGTAGATTCTTGCTTGCTTTAAAGGAAAAAGGCGAAAAACCCGAAGAAATTGCAGGGTTTGTAAGAGGAATGAGAAAAGCTGCCAATACAATAAGACCCAGAATCCCTTTCAGGCTTGTAGATACCTGTGGGACAGGCGGCGACGGGCTTAATACAATTAATGTCTCAACCGCCGCCGCAATAGTAACTGCGGCCGCAGGGGTTCCTGTAGCCAAGCACGGAAACAGGGCAGTTACCTCGAAATCTGGCAGTTCGGATGTGCTTGAAGCCCTTGGAATAAAAGTTGACCTCGCCCCTGGGCCTGTCAGGCAGACAATAGAGGAAATAGGGATAGGTTTTATGTTTGCTCCTGTTTTCCATCCGGCTATGAAAAGGGTTGCAGGAGTCCGGAAAAAACTTGGGGTCCGTACAGTCTTTAATATCCTGGGGCCTCTGACCAACCCTGCAGGAGCCAGAGGGCAGGTAATTGGGGTCTTTGACAAAAAGCTCTGCGAATCAATAGCTTATGCCCTTGCTGAACTTGGGACAGCTCAGGCTCTTGTTGTGCATGGGGATGGCATGGATGAAATCTCAAACACAGGAGAGACATATGTTGCTGAGTTGAAAAACGGCAAGGTAACAACTTATACCCTTACTCCCGAATCCCTGGGCATAATGAGGGCAAGTCATGACGAGATCATTGGAGGTTCTCCAAAAGAAAACGCAAGAGATTTGCTTTCTATCTTTAAAGGCCTTAAGGGCCCGAAAAGAGATCTCGTAGTCATAAATGCAGCCGCGGCTCTTTATGTTAGTGGGATTGTGGGCTCAATTAAACAGGCAATTCCTATTGCTGAAGATGCAATCGACAGCGGAAAGGTTATGGTAAAATTTAACCAGTTCAGGACTTTTACTACAGGTTTTCAGAATCAGAGCAATAGCCAGAACAAAAATCAGGGCAGTCTTCTGGAAAAGGGATTCATGGGTTCTTCCAGCGTTCCTGTATTAAGTCCAGGAGAAAGGGCATGATTGCAAAACCAAAAACGAGAATAAAAATCTGCGGGATGCGGAGCCCTGAGGATATCAAACTTGCAGCCCTTTACGGGGCAGATGCGGTTGGTTTTATAACTGAAGTGCCTGTTGAGAGCCCAAGAAAGCTTGATTCGGAAACTGCTGCTTCCCTTGTCGCTGAAGTTCCCAAGAGTCTGAGTTCAGTACTGGTAATTATGCCGGAAAACTCTCAGTCAGCTCTTGGGCTTATTGAAAAAATAAATCCAGATGCAGTACAGATCCATTCTACCTTTTCCTTATTGGAACTTGAAGTAATAAAAGAAAACACAGATATCCCGATCATAAAAGTTCTTTCTCTACCTGCAAAAGAGGAAAAAGAAAATCTGCCCCATAAAAAAGCAGAAAATTCTCTGCTTCTTACAAATTTACTAGAAGAGGTCAGTTTGCTGGAAGAAGCCGGTGTTGTAGATTCTATTCTGCTAGATACAGGAAAAACTGGAAAACCCGGGGGAACCGGCTGTATACACGACTGGACTTTTAGCAGAATAATTGCGGATAAAACAAGACTTCCTGTAATTCTTGCAGGAGGGCTCAATTTCGAAAATGTCCAGCAAGCAATAAATGCCGTATTCCCTTATGCTGTAGATACGGCTTCCGGAGTAGAAACTGCTGGAAAAAAAGATGCCTTTAAAATAAAAACTTTTATTGATGAAGTGAGGTGCGCCAATGCTTTCCTTTGATCTTGAAAAAGAGGCTTTTGTAAAGCTTGCCTCAGGAATAAAGAACCCCTGTCTTATTCAGCTCCTTGCAAAAGTTGATCAAGAATCCTTTACCTGCTCTCCTCTTGAACTTTATAGCACTCTCCGAGCGGCTGGAAATTCCAGATATTCTTATTTGCTTGAGTCCGTAGAAAAACAGGAAACTAAGGCAAGATATTCTTTTGTGGGAAATGATCCTGATTGCATAATTAAAATTAGCAACCGAAAAATGTCCCTTGACCTTCTTAATCTGCAAGCCTCTGATTTTTTTGAAGAGACCGTTTTAAAAATCAAGGAAGTCTGTGGCCTAGATGCTCAAAAAAAGGAAACCTGCGGGAAAAAAGAGGAACAAACTAGAGAAATAAGAGAAGTTAATACTATTGGTGAAATTAAAGAAATAAACCCGGAAAAAGAGAATCCTGATGCAGGAGAAGAGTTGAAGCAAGTCGAGAAGCTTGAGAAATTTGAAATAACAATCCCGCAAGGGAAAGACGCTTTTGATGCCCTTCGGTTGGCTTTCCCACCTGCAAACGGCATAGAATTAAAAAATGGTTCGAGCTTTGAGCGGCAAACTTTCTCAGGAGGGGCAATCGGATACACAGCTTATGATGCAATATATGATAGCTGGCTTAAGGTTGAAAAAGGGTTTGAGTCCGAGATTCCAGAACTTCAGTATCTCCTTGTTTCAAAGACCTTTGTCTTTGACCATATGACCGGGACTATTTATATAGTTATTACCCCCTTTGTAAAGCCTGGCTCAAATCCAGAATCAATCTATAAAGAGGCTCTTGCAGAAGCAGAAGTTCTCTACTCATTATTAAAGAAAGCTGTTAAGTCTGAAACCCTACAAGAGTCAAATTTAACAAGTCCAGATAAATCTAAAGCTCTAGGAAAATGCACATTTTTGGAAAAACCAGATATTGATTTTTCTGCAGCTTCTCCTGTTTCCACCCATGTAGCCTGTAACTCAGCCTGCAATCTTGACAGGCAGGGTTTTGAAGCTTCTGTCCTGCAGGCGAAAGAGCATATTTTTGCAGGAGATATTTTCCAGGCAGTGCTTTCCAGGAAATGCGAATTCGAACTTGAGAAGACTCCTTTTGAGCTCTATACACAGTTACGTACAATCAATCCAAGCCCTTACATGTATATTTTTGAATTCGGGGAGCTGGCAATTATAGGGGCAAGCCCTGAGACCTTACTAACCGTACATAAAAGGACTCTAATTATTAATCCAATAGCGGGCACCTGTCCCAGAGGGAAAACGGAAGCAGAAGATAGGGCTCTTGCTTCACATATGCTTCAGGATGAAAAAGAAAGAGCCGAACATGTAATGCTTGTAGACCTGGGAAGAAATGATGTACGCATGGTTGCAGAAAGCGGCTCTGTAAAAGTTTCTGATTTCATGAAGGTTTTGAAATACTCGCATGTCCAGCATATAGAAAGCACAGTTTCAGGCAAACTGAGGCAGGAATGCGACCAGTTTGATGCATTCAGGGCGATATTTCCGGCAGGAACGCTTTCAGGAGCTCCAAAGATAAGGGCTATGGAGATTATTTCAAGACTTGAAGCTTCTCCACGAGGAATTTATGGGGGAGGGGTTGGTTACTATAGCTGGAATGGAGATGCCGATTTTGCAATTGTAATCAGGACAGTGCTCATGCAGGGGAAAAAAGCCTCAGTACAGGCAGGCGCAGGAATTGTTGCAGATTCCGATCCTGAATACGAGTTCAAGGAAACCGAACGTAAAATGGAAGCAATGCTTACTGCTATCTGTGCGGGCTTTTGAAAAGACTTTGGCAAATATCAGAAGTGGAATTAAAAGTAAAATTAAAAGTAAAAGTAAAATGAATTTTGGGAGGCAAATTCAATGAAAGTGGTTTTTATAAATAATAAGGATTCTTTCGTATGGAACCTGGTAGATTATATTTCCTATTTTGAAAAAGAGACTCTAGTTCTGCCCAACAGCACCAGCCTGGCAGAACTTAGGGAGCTTAAACCTGATGCCCTGGTAATTTCTCCTGGCCCGGGAAACCCTTCTGACCCGGCAGATATAGGGAACTGCCTTGAGATAATCAGGGAAATGGGAAGAGAAATTCCAATTCTTGGGGTTTGCCTTGGGCACCAGGCAATAAATGTGGCTTTCGGAGGGATTGTAGGAAGAAGTAAAGTCGGGCCTGTGCATGGAAAGAGCTCAAGAATCCAGTATGCTGAATCTCCCCTTTTCGAACTGCTTGAAGGCCCATTTGATGCAGGACGCTACCATTCACTTGAAATTGCCGAGCCTGCCCCTGGAATTAAGGTCACTGCTCGGGCAGAAGATGGAAGCATTATGGCTGTTGAGCATATACAGCATCCCATATACGGCCTTCAATTCCATCCTGAATCTGTGCTTACCCCTGAAGGGCTGAAAATAATCGAAAGCTTCCTTAAGCTTTCCAGAAATTATAAAAAAAGGCAAGCTGCTATTTAAGCAGCCTGTTTTTAGCGATTATTCTTTTAGGCTATAAGATTAAGGTAAATTTCAGATTAGAACTTCTAATCAAGGATTTTAATCAAAAGTTTGTTAAGGTCTCTGAATCAAGTTAATATTAAAGCCGTATTCAGCTTTTTTATTTTTCTTTTGTTTCACTGGCCTCACTTTTTTTTACTTCCTCTTCTTTATCCTCTTCCTCGACTTCTTCCTCGAAGAATTCTTCTTCAGTAAATTCTTCGTTAGGTTTTCCAGTATATCCGACAGGCTGTAAATTCTTGAGTTCTGCAAATTCGCTTACTGTCTGCGCGATAAGTTGAGGATATTTTTCTATCTGGTCCCTGGTAACAAAACCGGCTTCCTCAGAGGCTTTTATAATTTCCTCCCGGGCAGCTTTTGCTTCTTTACTGAACTCCTCAAGCTGCTGTCTGTTTGCAAGGTAATCCATTTCTTCAAGAGCAAGAGTGGTCCAGAGGGTTACTACCTCCATTTTCTTTGCTACCGCTCCCAGCCCGATCACTTTAAGTGTATCAAGAGCTTTTTTTGCGGGTTCAAGCATCTGGAACTGTACAGTCCCTTTTCCGATTTCCTGTACAGCTTTTGAAAAAGACCATAAAGCATTAGAAAAATTTTTTTCCAGGGATGTTTCTGACAGAGTTTTAAGCACGTCTAAACTTGCAGAAGTAACATTATCCATCTTTTTCTGAATACCTTTACTTCCGATGTTTCGAATTGAGATTATTACCCTCTTTAGATCGGATTCAAAGTTCGCCTCAAGCAATTCTTGCCCGAATTCTCTGAGATATTCAATATTTTGAAGTGCACTGTACTCATCCTGTTCCCTTACAGCTTTTTCTCCGGCTTCTCCAAGTTCAATAGCTCTTTGTTCATTCAATGAGAACATATTAAAACCCCTTTCTAGTAAAATTTCCGAAAATTCTTCTGAATTTGAGAATTGAATTATTTATATAGGTTTACTTGGATATTAGTCTTCCTATCTTTTTTAAAAATATATTAATATCTTTGGATTAGTTAGTAAAAAAAGTTTAATTCATTTAATAAGCATAAAAATTAAAAAGACAATAATTTAATGGATATAAATGATATAAATAAATGATATATATACAATTACGCAATCTGTTACTTCAAAATTGCTTTTTTCAGTGAGTCACGCGCTTTTTAGCTTGGGAAAAGATTTTCACAATTTACTATGTATGGAAATTAAGGAATTAGCACGTAATGAATATTCTTTCAATTTAAAAGAAATGATAATCTCTCTATGAGAAAAATATTAATAAATGTCATATGTAAGCTTTAAATGCAAAATAATTATAATAAATTATCATACCTTGTTTTTATTACTTATAAATGGCTATATTTTGGGGATTATGAAAATGGAAAATAATGTTAACAGTTAGACATTTTAATTAAAGGAAAAGAGTTAAATACATTTCATACATATTATATATCATCTGAGCAAAAAACCCATTCAGAAATTTGGGCATTTTTCTGAATGAGCTCAACTAACCTCCAGAGTAGGGGAGAGGGTTCACTCCTTACCTTTCCTCTACCAAAAATCCTATTTCTAAGGTAAGAAATCTCTGAACCGATATTTAATATTACATCTTTTTAGAAAGAAACTTTAGTTCTTCCAAGTAAAATACTTCAATAATTTATTTAAAACTTCCGGTTTGGAATGAGACACAAATCATTTAAAAGTAGTTATAAAATATCCTTTTATTAACATGAGCATTATTTAAGCTCGATTTGGAAAAAGAGTTTTAATAACTTCCCCGATTCAATTTCCCAGGACTAGGTTAGAAAAGTCAGTCTACAATCCATTACTTCCTAAGAAATAGATTTTTATCAATTAATTTTTTTAACACATCGAAAAACTTTTTTTATTGAAAGGAATAAAAACAAGGTTTTGAAATTGAAAAAAACAGAAAAAACTAAAGAAAAAACTAAAAGAAAAAAAGACTAAAAATTGATTTAGATTTTAAAGTTTATTTAACTTCAAAAGTGGAAAGAATCTTTTCCTGTAATTCTTTTATTGCCTGTAACTTTTCTGATTTAGTTTCAGAAGTTGTGCCAGATATCTCCTTGAAATTTTCAAGAGCCATCTCCGCAACAATTGAGGAATTTGTCAGATCTTTTTCTTCGGCCTGGACTCTTAAAGTTTCAAGTATTGACAAGCTTTGTACAGCAGCATCTTCAAGCTTCTTTTTTAATGAGGTCCTTCCTATTGCTTCCACGGAGAGGGCTGCTGAGCTTAAAGCTTCATCAAGGTAATTCTCAGCTGCAAGCTTTCCTAATTCTTCAAGTAAAAGAAGTATGTTAATTGTTTCAGTCTCAAAACCCTTTGAAGCTTCCTTTTTTCCAATTTCCCCAAGGCAGGTTGCCGAGTTAAGCACATTTTCTTCAATACTCTTTTTGGCAGCAGCAGCTCCAATCTCTTTAAAAAGTAAGGTCATAAGGATTGTTCTTTCTTGGTTTCGCTGCTCAGGTAAAGCTTTCCAGATTTCCATTAAAGTTTCGGAAGCTATCTTCGAACCAGTTTCAAGAGAATGAGATGCTGCAGTTTTTCCTAATCTGCTTATTGCCATAGAAGCCTTTTTCAAAGAGGATTCATAACCCTTATCTATTGAGGCCCTTGCGATATTTCCAAGAGTTAGAATTGAATTAATATTAACAAGTTCCATCCTATTTTCTGTAGCTTCTTTAGCAATATTTTCAATCGTAAGAATTATTCTTTCAACATCAGGTTCTTTATTTTCGGCGAGAAAATCCAGGGAAATACTCGTGAGGGAGTCTAAAGCCTGAAAAACCCTATTTTCATCTTTTTCTCCTACTGCAGCTAAGCCCACTTTTACTGCTTCAGCTTCACTGAATGCGATCATCTTATCCGTCCCTCCTTATTAGTCAATAAGAGTTAAGTTCTACTGTGATAATTTAAACTGCGACTTAATCAGGGAGATTTACTCTCAATGCATTTTCCATCAGTTTATTGATTGTGTAGTCCGGCTTATCCTATGCAATTACAGCATTATTAGTGTTGCTATTTTGTAATAAAGATAACTTCCAGGAAATTCCTATTGAATAAGACGAATTTTGAAAAAGAAATTCATAAATTAGAACTTCAAACTGGCAACAGGTTTAAGAAAAAACGAGATTATGAGGCAAACTAAAAATAATAATTTGGAAAATCCAATATCCTAATTATATAGTTGATTTTTTAGAGTTAGGTTTCCGTTTTTTGATCTTCCACATTATTCCGGCACTTTTCATCTCTTTTCTAAATGTCATTATACTGGTTCGTCATAATGGCTAATAATTCTCAAGTTAAATTTTGAAATTTGAGATTATAATGAGATGTGTATATCTTTTTATCAGAAGATCTTTCATTATTTTAAAATACATTTAAGAAGGTCAGATACTTATTCTCAATCGAGAGACTCTGCTTCATGTAAATATTCGGACCCATTAAAGGCCTCAAGCACTAATTTTGTCATAAGCATGTGAGACAATAAAAACCTATTCTTACTCTCAAGAATAATTGTGCCAAGAGAATTAGAACTCCTTATCATAAGATCATCAAAATTATTAAAATCCGTGTAAGAAAGTTCGTTTTCCGAAAGAGCAAGCATATTCTGGAGCAGATCAGATTCATCCCCATGTTGAGCAAGTAAAGTGAGAAGCCCTGAAAACTCTTGAGAAAAAAGAGATGCTTCATTTCCCTGCGGTAGGGATAACATCATGTCCGAGGCCGATAAAAGTCCACCGTTGTCCGAAACTCTATTATTATTTTGTCTGAGAGTTTCTTTTCCTATTGACCCAACAGCAAGAGCTGCAGCTAAAGCTTCTCTTTCCAGAGAATGAAAAGAAGAAGAATTAACTATCTCTCCGAGGTAAGCAACTGCAACTTTGACTGCAGCTTCCATTCTCTGCCCCACAGCCGCCTTTCCAATCGTATGAAGGGAATAGAGGATGCTGAAACTTATATCAGACATTTTCTGCTCCCTTGCGGCTTCAGCCATTTTCCCCAGAGAAAAGAGTGACAAAAGGACTCCAATCTCCATTTTTCTAAGGACAGCAGCATTACCTATGTCCCTTATACTTATTACAGCCTTCCTTGCATTTGGTTCTAATTTTTTGTATATATATGTGGTCCCTCTTTCGGTAAGGAAATCTATCGAGCGCAAAACCCCAAGCTCATCATTATCTTTAACCGAATTCAGCCCGAGGTCCATTGCCCCAGTTTCATTTAAAATAGACATTAAGAACACCCCTCAAACTCTTATATTCTGAAAAGTCTCTTATTTGAGACAAAATTCTGTACTACCCAGCTTTCTTCAAAGAAAGCATGTCCCAAGTTAACATTTGCCAGAACGGCTACGCATAAGAGGAAAAACTTATTGATTATCTGGAAATTTCCTTTTTCCCCTACTCCTATTCCGTTTCCTCTCCGGTTCGTGTAATCCGAAATTCTCATATTCCAGGAGAGCTACCTTAGCTATAATGGAAGCGCTCATAAAGCAGCGGTCTTCTATATTAAATTTAATTGTGTCAAGTGAATAAGCAGCCTGCAGCAAAACTTTTTGCAGGCCCTTTTCATCCGCAGTCTTTTCTATATCCTCAAGAGAACGCACACTTGTTCCGGCAACTTCTACCATGTTTTTTTCAAGAGCGCCCATCCCGATTTCCTGCAAAAGCAGTTCGGCATTTAAGGCTGCATCTTCAAAATCCTGGCTTGCCGCAATTTTGCCAGTCTCCCCCAGAAAGGCAAGTGTAATGTTCGCAGCATCTCCGAGCTTTTGTATTGTAACGCTTTTTCCAATCTCTCCAAGAGCGAAAATGACTGCAATTATCTGTTTTTTAGTTGTCGTGAAAGCCGCTGTATTTCCCATTTCCCCAAGACAAGAAGCTGCGATTCTTGCCGGGGCTTCCATTTTTTGCTCTGCTGCACCCGTCCCTATCTCGCCAAGCGCGAGGGCTATATTTACAAGCGAATCTTCCATTTGGTGCGTATAAGCTTCTCTGGCAACCGGAGAAAAAAACATAAGGGTATTGATAACAGCCAGTTCAAGTTTGGCTGTAGCTGCCGCTTTTCCGATTTCTTTGAGATATTTAATTATCCTGTTTATATCCTCTTCCTGCCCTTCTCTTGCGTATTGGACTGCAAGCTCGGAAAGATGATTAAGGACCCTATTTATTTCGGTTTCATTCTTTTCATTAACCAAAACCAGTCCTAATTCAAAGACCTCGTTTTCGTCAAGCGGTAAAATCCTGCATGCCCCCAGGTTCTGTTTTAATTAAATATGGATATGTAAGCATATGAGCTTTATCATGTTAAAAAACGAAATTTTTTACAATGTTCTCTTGAATAAAATTAAAAGGTTTTTATAAATCCATATAAATCCGGACAAATAAGAGAAAGTATAAATAATAAGATTGGGTAATAAGATACCGGTTGCTTACATGTAAAAATTAAGGCCTCATTTCACACACCATAGTCAAGCAGGTTTTTAAGGATATTATTATCCTTTCTTCTATCTATTCTTAATTATACCTGTAAGCAGCTACCTTAAAATTTAAAAAATAAGATTTGTTTTTAAATTTCTTATGTCTTCTATTTAATAGGAAGCAGGACCAGAAATCTGGTTATATAAAATCTATGTTTGGTTAAAAAAAAATTTAGTTTATTTAACTAAATTAAATTTAATTGAATTTAATTGCTAATTCTAGGGCGATGTTTTGAAAATTATTCAAGTTTTATACCTATATTTTCATTTTCTATTTTCCATTCATATCTTTTCAATTTCAGAGAATCATTAAGGCATTCTCCAGTCCGGATATTAAACTTTCTTCCATGGCAGATACAGGTAAGGATATTTTCCTCAAGTTTTCCCGTACTTAACGGACAGTGCGCATGTGGGCAGCTATTAGAAAAAACATTTATTTCTCCTTCATTTTCAACAAGAAGAAATTCCCTTCCTCCAGCCTGGGCCCTTAAAAGTTTTCCTTCCATTAAATCTGCCTCCCTAATAACATAATACCAGGGAGGTTCAAAACCAAAAGTCGAATCTTGCTTAGCTGACTTTCCTGATAGCATATTACAAAACCCCAAAAATGAAATCTTTAATTTATTTTTATCTTTCGAAATTCTTTATGTGATTAATATTATACAGGCGGCCCCTATAAGGTTTTCGAATGAACAAACCTGAATAAATTCAAGAGAAAAAAGAGAAAAAGGCAATTTAATGAAAAGAGAAATATATTAAAAATTTCAAAAGGCTTTTTTAAAGAACTGGTTACTTAACTGGTTACTTTAGTGAAGATTTCCATCCTCATTAAGACTCTTTAGAAGTTCAATTATCGAATACGCAGCTCGGGTAATTCCCATACTTCGGCGGTCAGTATCCGTACCTGCGATATACAAATTCTGAATAGGAGTGCGGATATCTGCAAATTTCCCGTGAATGGTTACTGCAGCTTTTTCAGGGATCATTATCTGTTCATGCTGCATTTCGATATATCTGTCAAGATTCGGATGGGCGCGGAAAATAACTTCATAGGCTTTTTTTATTTCTTCAGCTTCGTTGTTATCTTCATCAATAATAAAGGAAAAGCCTACAAGCTGCTTATTTTTCGGGGCAAGGGAAGGGTCGTAATTGCTGATCGGCATTGCCCAGTAAGCAAAATCCTTAAACCATATTTCTGAGCCTGTGTAATTGAACTCAGGAAGCTGTTCTTTTAAGCCAAGCCAGATTGTAAGACTTTTACTGTGGGCAATATCCTTTAAATCTTCGAGATATCCTGAAGGCAGGTCTTTTATAAGGTTTGGAAGCTGTGTTGCAAAGCCTGTGTAGATAACAAGTTCAGAAGTATAAATTTCATCAGCTTCTACCCCCAGAACTTTGTCGTCTTTAACAAGAATAGCCTTTACCTCGCATTCCAATTTTATCTCAACAGTTTCAGGCAGCGAGTAAAGAATGGCATTGAGAAGCGCCTTCAAACCTTTTCTCGGATAGCCCTGGGAGTAATTTACATCGTTTGTTGCAAGCCTTTCAAGCGAGGTAAAGGGCTGAGTAACCCTGGTCATCCTGGACTGAAGAGAGGCATGAAGGTGATAAGGAAGAAGTGAAGCCAGGATTGATTCAGTAGATTGACTTTTTTTTGGCTCCAGTTTTCCTATCATGGAATCAAATTGCTCCTGAGTAATACTATCCCTAACAAAACTACTCCCGGAAAGCACCCGATAGGCCGAGGTTTCCCTCATCGATTTCCCGGAAAGAAATTCACAGATGGTATTTACAAAATCATAAGTATCTTTTGAAAGGCTTTTTGGCAAAAACTGATATACGGACTGCTCTGAGAGATCTATCCCAAAAGAAGAAAGGGTAAAAGCTTTCGTAAGAGTCTGAGAGAGTAAGAGCCTATCCTTCCTCGGAAGGATATCGAAAGTCACGAAATCTTTAAGGTTTGAAGGCACCTTAGTAAAAGTATTTTCCGTTCTCACATAATAATTGCCATATTCCTCAAACATGGGAAGATAATCAAAGTAATTATCCATCAGGCGCCTTAAAGGCCCATTAATCAAATGAGTTATCGCATGAGCCCCTGTATCGACCTGATAGCCGTCTACAACATAGCTGTTACAATTTCCACCCAGATATTGATTTTTCTCGAGGACAAGAACTTTTTTTCCATGCTTTGAAAGCGTAAGCGCAGCTAAAAGCCCGCTTATGCCTGCTCCAACGACAACTACATCGTATTTCTTCATTCCCTGAACTACCTCTACTTATCCAGTAATTGATTTTTAAATTGTTTTAACCGTGTTATTATTTCTTATGATGAGAATAAAATTCTTATTCGATTAACTAATAGGATATCTGCTAAATAAAATTTCTACTCTCAAGAGAAAT
>CAZFNE010000044.1:0-5727 GCA_964520335.1 uncultured Methanosarcinales archaeon
AACGGGTTCAATAACCCTTTAACAACCTTTTCCGAGCCCGAGTTGCGTCTCCCGAACTGCGCCTCGGGAGTACGCTGTCCTTTTGGTTCGCTTCGCTCACTCAAGAGGACTAATATTTAGAATTAACTTCTGACTCGCTTCGCTCGCTCAAGCAGACTAAATTATGGGAATTAATTTATTTTAATTCCTTTCAGAACTTCAGTTTAGATTCTTTCTTTTCTTTAATATTCGTTATAATTCAGGATCTCAGGATTTGAAAAATTTTTAAAAACTCTGAGGTAATGTTTCTAAGAGTTTTTCAATTATCTTAAAATGATCTTAAATAATAATGAAAATAACAATAAGTAATAATGGCAATAGACAGCACGAAGAATGAAAATCTAAAAGAGTTTGGGATAATATCTGGAGAAATTTTAGAAGTTGTTCTGATTATCTGCTGTTATACTTCTTTTATTTCTCCAATCTACAATTCCCGCATTTTAATTTTTAATTTAAGGTATTTTTTCTGCTTTTACAAGTGTCAGGCTGCTGGTTCTTTTGAAAAGTTTTATTCAGGAATTTTGCTTTATAAGCAATATTCCTTTTCCACCTACGTTGACGTCGCCTGTGAATTTATGGTAGGTGATACCTTCTACTTCTTCAGTTCCTTCTTCTTTGTATGAGGGGAGGAGGTCGAGGACTTCTCCATTGATTATTACTGTGCCGCTCCTCATTTCACTTGCGGGCATTGTGGCGTTGCCTTCGATTATTATTTTTCCGCCGTTGTTTGAGATTGCGGGAAGGAGGCCTACATTGCCTTTTACGAGGATTTCGCCTCCGCACATGTGTTCACCTAAGTAATCCCTGGCGTTTCCATTGATGGTTATTTTTCCTCCGCGCATTCCGCAGGATTCTCCTCGATAGCCTGAGCCTACATAGTAGCCAGCGTTTCCATTGAGGATTATTTCTCCGCCTGTCATTTCACAGCCAAGCCAGGAATCGGCATTCCCGTTGATTATTATTTTTCCGCCTTTGATTCCAAAACCGCAGTGCATATCTACATTACCGTTGATTTCGATTTCTCCTGCACTCATGTTCTGGCCGATGCGTTTTACTCGGGAAACATCCCCTTCAATTATTATTTTTGTGTTTTCTGCAGTGTCGTTTCCTTCAACTTCAATGTTAAAGAATTCTCCAAGAAGGGGCTGGGTGTTTCCATACCAGACTTTAATAGCTTTTATTTCTTCTTCGGTTTTACCTGCAAAGTTGTTCGGGTTTACGTCATCAGCTTCTATGGGGATTTTATTGGCTTTTTTCAGGGAAAGTTTTACAGTCTGCATTTAGAATACCCCCTCGGTTGTAATTTCCACAGGTTTCTGGAGGTATACATCTTCGACCATATAATTGGCTTTACTGACTGTGTAATACTTCCTGAATTTCGCATCTATATCTCTCTGCATTGCAATATCAACATCTGCAGGGACTTTTGCGTTTACCCAGTAAATTTTGCCTTTTGGGGTAGCTTCGATTTCCCCGTCTTTTACGACAACTTCGCCGGTTTTTAGAGTATACGCAGTGCCTGAAAAAGCTTTTTTAACTTTTGCGTATTCATTGGAAGGGTCAACCTTTCCGGGCATGAGATCATAAATTGCAATATCGGCATCTGCACCAACTTTAAGGCTGCCTTTTTCGGGCCTGCTGTATATCTTTGATTGGGTGCTTCTGGTCATAATTGCCAGTTCGTAGAAGTCAAGTTCTCTCTCAATACCTGGGAGGACCATTTTATCAAAAGCTCCTGACGGGAATCCAGACATGACTTCCTGCCTTCGCTTTGCACTCATAAGATAGGTATAGGCTTCAGGGTAGTTTACAAAAGAGCCACCGTTAGGGCTGTCGGTTGTAAACATTACTTTCCAGGGGTCTTTTACAAGCAGAGCAAGTTCAAGCCCGATTGCCCACTGGACTGCATTTATAGTGCTTTTCGGAGAATATACAAGGGGCACAACTCCGGAAGCATCTTCAAGCTCGACGTCCTGGTTGCTCCATTTCTCGCGCAGCAGCCTTGCATTTGCATATTCTACAGGCCCGTCTGCAGTCATAGTTACTGCCGGCCCGAAAATAAGCTGTCCCAGGTCAAAAGTCACATGATTTGCCCCGTTTACGTAATCCGCAATCATGGGGGCCCCTGTAACAAAATCGCGCCAGGAAGTGCCTGCATATGCGTTAAATTGGACATGGGTTGCATGAAGCACCTGTCTGTCCCTGCTTGGCTTTATCTTCTCGAAAAGCTTCATAGTTTCGATAGTAGTTGCGTAATTTCCTGGCTTCCCGAGGTTATTGCAGTGCACATGGACAGAATGTGGAAGCTGCAGGCGTTCGTTAGCTTCGGCAAGTCCCATAAGGATTTCTGCAGGAGTTACATCAAAATTCGGGACAGGATCGTAAAGTCCGCTTACATTTCTTCCCCAGCCCCAGGCTTCTCCTCCTCCCGGATTTACTATTTTTACTCCGTAGCCCCTTGAAGCTTTCAGGCCCCAGGCAACGTATGCTGCCAGCTTTTCGGGCTCTTTGTCCCGAATATATTCCATAACCTGCCAGTTGCTTCCGAAAAGAGAAAGCCCCATCTTGTCGAGGATTGGAATTTCTTTAAATTCTTCATGAGTATGCCTTGCGGCAAGCAAAGGGATTGCAGCTTCGCAGACTGTTGTGTATCCTAATTTTGCATACCTGTATCCGATTGCAAAGGTGTTTGGAGTGTTATAACCTACCTGCGCTCTTGTTTTTTCGGTACGGGCAACCTGGCCTGAGAGACCTGGCACAGGGTTTTTCCTTGCATCATTAGGGTTGATGAAGCGCCCAACGTTGATTTTTCCAGCACAATGGGTATGGCCATCAAAGCCTCCTGCCATTGTTAGTCTGCCTTCTGCATCGATAACTTTTGCATTTCCGGAGACGTTTTCGACAATTTTCCCATCCCGGATGCAGAGGTCCATTGTTTCGCAGTTAATACCCTGGGAAGGATCACATACACTGGCGTTTTTAATCAGGAGTTCTGACATTTTTATGCACCTCTTTTCAGTTCTCTTACCTTTTCCAGCAGGTCTTTTGTAATTTCCTCATCCGTCTTGAATTTAGTATCAATCAGCTTTTTCATGCGGAGAGAGATTGTGTCCATCCTGTAAGCTGTCCCTTCAGCTTCAATTCCCACAATTGCTGAGGGAAAGACCACGTCTGCAAGTTCGGTTGTAGGATTGGGATACGGGTCAATCTGAATCACAGGGATTTGAGCAAGGTGTTTTACAGCTTTTTGCGGAAAATGCGCACCTGCATCGGCTGCAGCTATAATTACAGCATCAGGCTCCTCTCGCACAAGCAGGTCATTTGCTCCGGTTTCTCCAGGATTATAATAAGGATACCCTCTCGCAAAATCAATTGCCATCGGGAAGCCTGTTTCCCAGGTTGCTACCTGTCCGAAACCTGTAACATTATAGTGCCCGCGCATCCCGATCATTACAGCTTTTGTGTGCTGGTTAAGGTCCGAGATTAAAGAAGACATTGCATCCCCATTCTTGTATTTAGATCTGGACTGGGTAACTCCCATGCCGAAGAAAATGCAGACGAATTTAGCATTTTTCAGCATTTCTGCAAGCTCAAGGATTTCTGCTTTCGGAATGCCTGCAATAGTTTCCGGAACAGCGTCTTCATGCCCGTTTACTATTGAGCGAAGGGCAATAACCAGGAGAAGGTCTGAACCCTGTTCGATTTCTATATATTTGTCTGCCAGCTTTGCAGTGTCAGTTTTTCTGACATCTACGACTACCATTTTTTTTCCTTTTCTGCCCTTATCAGTAAAGAGTCCCTTTGAAAAGCTTGAGTAGCGGACCATATGCCTTGGATGGGCATGCACTGGATTGCAACCCCAGAAGAGGATCAGGTCTGACCTGTTCTTAATTTCTCCAAGGGTTGCGGAAGGAGAACCTTTCTCCTGGGCAGCAAGAGCTGTTGGCCCGTGGCAAACGTTTGCTGTGGAATCGATAACTGAGCCTGTTTCTTCGGCAAGCTGGATGGCTGCACTCACTGCTTCGCAGGATGTGGAACACCAGCCGTAGGAAAGGGTCCTTTTGGAGTTTACCAGGATTTTTGCAGCCTTTTCGATTGCCTCTTCATAGGAAACAGGCACAAGCTCCCCATTCTTTCTGACCATTGGGGATTCAATCCTTTCGTGCTCAAGCATACCAACATATTTGCTGTACCCCAGAACACAGGCATTTTCTATTTTTGTGATTTTGTTATTTTCAACGGTAACTGTAATATCGTCGCAGAGGGATCCGCAAAGGGAACAAACTGCGTCTTTAATTAAAGGCATATTTTTTCCTCCCGGGTTTTCGAATTTTTCCAGGCCAATTTTGAACTACTAATTTTTCCTTATGTGAAATTTAATGTGATATATAATGTGAAATAATGTAAAATTCATGTACGATTATACTGCAATTGATATGAAATTTGTATTATTTGTATTAATATAAAAATGGACCAAAATGAGACCAATATTTTCAGGCTTCGATGTATGTTTTCATCAGGGACTTCATGTCAAGAGGCTTTTCATCTGTAAGTTCGATTTCTGCTGGCACGCCTTTGAATCCTGGCATTCCGCATCCGTGTGTATCAGGGCTCAGGATGGCATTTGCCCACGGCCCCATTGGAATAAAGGCCAGACCTTCAGGATTGTCTTCATTTGCTTTTGCAAAAACAACTACCTGACCAAATTCCGTGATTACTTTCACGCTGTCTCCTTCCGAAGCGCCCAATTTCTGAAGGTCTGCAGGATTTAATTCGCAGTAAGCACAGGCATCAAAATATCCTTTCTGAGTCTTTGCTTCCAGATATGTGCCCTGGGCGGCAGTTCTTCCCGATATAAGATTTGCTTTTATTTTCATTGAAGTTCCTCATGAATCTAACAGGGTTTCTTTATAAGCAGAGTAATTTGTGGGTTTAAGCGGATAGAGTAATAATTGTGGACTTGATGGTGGTTAGCAGCCATCTGGTAATGTTTAATAATGGTCTGATACTGGTAATATTTGGCAATTTCTGGTAATATTAAGGCAGTAACTTAGCAGTTGCCTGATTAAGGGTAGTATTCTAATTAAGCAAGATTTTGACGGTTTTTGCGCAATCCAGTAGAGATTTTGAAATGATTCAAGTGAATTACTGAAATCGGCTTAAAGAATTTGAATTCATCTCAAATTCTGACTGCGTATCCCAATAATGATTAATTTTAACTCTCCGTATCTCTCTAATAACTAGGATATCTTTTATTAATCATTATAATTTTAGGACTTATATATATTTACTCAGATTTAGATTAGATTAAATCCTGAGCCGGTTTTTGTAAATCTAATTTTTTCAAAATTTTCCAAATTCCAGCCCTTATCTTCTGGATTTTAAAAATGCCTCTAATACTATTTATATAGCTTTTTTATTATATATATGTCTACTATATGACTATATCCCAATAATTTCTTTTAATATATATTACCGTGTTATGTCGCGTTGAACACAACATCCCAGGGTTATCCTGAGCATATTCTATGTTATTAAGAATCGAATTTTATAAGTTTGACCCAGGATAATTTCTAAAAATCTTTAGCGAGAGCCCCCCTTTTTCACGCTTTCGATCGTTACCCTTTAATATAACTTTGTACATTTGTGTGTTGCAAGCCCGGATAGCCTAGTCGGTTGGGGCGCCAG
>CAZFNE010000044.1:5773-12227 GCA_964520335.1 uncultured Methanosarcinales archaeon
TTAATCTCCTGAGATATCTGGAGGTCGCGTGTTCGAGTCACGCTCCGGGCATCTGATTTTTATTTAAAACAATCTTACTTTTTGTCTTAATTTTGTTTTACTTTTTCATTAAATTATATAACTTAGGTAATTATTTTAAACTCGCATCTATGTCATATTCTTTTTAAGAAGTTTTTCAAATTTCCACTTTTTTCTTTCTACATTCTAGGTTTGCCCAGAATCTAATATAGAGGACTAGAGTTTACTTAGCAGAAAAAGGGAGCTTTTCAGGTAAATTGCCAAACTAAGTTAAAAGAGGATCATTATCCCCGATTACATTGAACTACAATTTTGTGGCAGAAAATACCTTTCTCAGCCAGAAGCAATTATAATACCATTAGGGCTGTTTCCTACATCAACTGTATTTACAATATTATTTGTTCCTGTGTCAATTACAGAAACAGTTTTGCCGGAAGAATCATGGTTATTGCCCAGGTTTGTCACATATGCTTTCTTCCCATCTGGGGCAATTAATACTGCAAAAGGACCATCACCTGGAACTGTGGCTGTTACAGTGTTAGTTGCTGTGTTAATTACAGATGTAGTATTTCCCCAATAGTTTGCCACATATACCTTTGTTCCATCAGGACTGACTGCAAGTCCAACTGGACTATTTCCTACACTTATATTGTTTATAACTTCGTTAGTTGCAGTGTCAATTACAGAAACATTGCCAGGAATAGAATAATTGACGGAATTAGTCACATATGCCTTTGTCCCATCAGGGCTAACTACGACTCCATGAGACCAGCATCCTACAGGCACTGTATCGGTAACAGTATTTGTTTTTGTATCAATTACAGAGATATTGTAATAATTAGTCACATATGCCTTTGTTCCATCAGGGCTTACTGCGACTCCTTGAGGAAGGCTGCCTACTATCACTGTATCTATAATAGTATTAGTAGCTGTGTCAATTACAGAAACTGTGCCATTTTCAAAGATAGCGCCATGGCCCCAGTTCGCAACGTATACCCTTTTTCCATCTCGAGTAATTGTAATCGCACTGGGTGAATTTAATCCATTAACCGTGGCTATAACCTTGCTTGTATTTGGGTCAATTACGAAAACTGTATTGTTACCACTTGCAACATATACTTTTGTTCCCTCTGGGTTAACAGCAATCCCTGATGCACTACTTCCGATTCCGATTATGTCTACCACTTTATCTGTAGCTGTATCAATTACAGAGACATTGTTGCTGTTAGTGATATACGCAAATGGTCCCGTAGTTTTAAATGCATTGATCACGCTAAAAGTTGAGTTTGTACTATTTTCGTTACTTGCTATAAGGGAAACCGTGTAGTTGCCTGCTTCAGAGTAAGTATGGGTTGGATTCTGTTCGATTGAAGAGTTCTCATCTCCAAAATCCCAGAACCAGGCTGTAGGCTTTCCAATACTTGTATCGGTGAATTCTATTGTCAGAGATTTTGGAACAGATACTTTTTTTGAAGTAAAAGATGCTATTGGCCTTGTGAGTCCAGTTACAGTAATATAATTATATTTTGTTATCGCAGTTCTGCCAGCGACAGTGTATTCAAATAAGCTCACAGTATATCGCCCAGGCTCCAGATATGTGTGCTCTATACCTGTCTGAATCACGCCGTTTTTGCCCTCACCAATGCCTTGAGTTCCATCTCCAAAAGTCCAATCATTGGCATATCCAATTCCTCCATAGAAAGTTACTTTGAACGGGGCATCTCCGGATGTTGCACTTGATGAGAAACAAGCTGGGGCAATAGCTTCATCATCGCCCAAGCCAATAAGTACATATCCATACTTGCTTATTTTATCACTGCCTAGATTGTTTCTAACAGTCAAATTAACAGTATACCCTCCTTCTTTATCATACATATGGGTTGGATTTTGCTCTGTTGAGGTATTTCCATCCCCAAAGTCCCAAAGCCAGGAGGTAGGTGAACCTATGCTGTTATCGATAAATGATACGGTTTTTTTGGTAATCGACCCTCCGGAAGTCTCAGTATGATATACTTCTGGAGAAAAGAAATCCGCGATAGGAGCCTGGGGGGCATTAACAGTAATATAATTTGTTTTCGTCAGTGTGCTGCTACTTACAGAGTTGTTTACTGTAAGACTAACATTATATTTCCCGGGATTTTTGAATGTATGTGTGGCTGTTTGGGCATGTTTTGAGTTCATACCATCTCCAAAATCCCAATACCAGGATGTGGGAGTTCCACCTGTGCTATTATAAGAAAATAATACAGTTAGCGGCATATTTCCTGATTTAGATGTTATATTAGTAGAAAAGGAAGCAAAAGGCATTGAAGGTTCAGCAGAAAAATCATACATATATATATTGCAATAGTACTCGTTTTCTCTATCATTTCGGTAATCTTCCCATACTATTCTATTACCATAAACAGCAGGGTTAATCTGGTCTGATTCGTCGCTGGTAATCTGGGTTTCTTTATGTTCAGAGAGATCATACATATAGATATCCCAATTTCCGTGGCGTTTATCCTGCCATACTATTCTGTCACCATAGATAGCAAGCTTATCCTTCTCTGAATAGTTGAAGGTTATCTGAGTTTCTACAGAAGTTGAGAGATTATGCAAATAGATACTGTTGTTCCCAATGTATACAATTCGGTCGTCGTATATTTTGGGACTCGATGCTGAACTATTAGTTCTAATCTGAGTTTCATTGGAAGTTGATATATTATATATGTAGATAACATAATATTCATTTCCAAAGCGGGGGCCGTTCTGCCATATTATTTTATCCTCATAGATAGCAGGGTCTTGGGTTGATAGGCTGACAGTAATTCGAGTTTTATTGTAGGAAGAGAGATCATACATATAAATATCCTCAAATCCACCACTCAGCTCTCTCCATACAATTTTATCACCATATACAGCTAAAGAATCCGATGTTCTCTGATTTTCGAGATCGGGAATAGAAAGCAGAGTTTTATTGTTTGTAGAAATATTGTATAAAGAGATGTTTTGTCCATTAGAGCTCCAGATTATTTTGTCTCCATATACAGCATAATTTGAATACAATGGATTCTCAGTAATCTGTATCTCTTTGCCTGTAGACAAATCCCGCAGGTGGAGATTTCCATTGAAGGATTTATCCAGCCATATAACTTTATTCTCATAAATAGTAGGATTGAACCCTCTCTCTCCATCTGGTGTAATTCGAAGTTCCTGTCCGGCTGATGCAATTGTTATGGTCAGTAATAAAAAAGCAAAAGCTAGTAAAACAGCAAAACATTTACTTTTCATTTATTTTCCCCAGACCCCGAAGCCAAGTAAATATTTTCGACCTTTAATATAGATAATAGAACTTAATATTAAGTTCAATATATTTGATTATTTGTTTTAAATTAGTAGTTTGAATCATGAAGAATTATTCCTACAAGTTGATTGACTTCAATTGCTATAATTCGGTACCACCAGCTGGTTTATTAATACTGGGAAATAAATTGATGAAATATAATCGCAGTAACGTCTGCGATATATGTACTGATCCTCAGTTTGGAGACGTTGTCTTCGACTCAGCCATTTATTACATGCAAAACAACTACACAGTAAACCTTCCCACAACAAGATTGTATTCTGTTTAAAAAGATTTGAAAAAATTGTCGTTTTTTGGAAGGTATATTTTCTATATTGTTCTTCTATACTCCTAGATTCTCAAAATAATATATATTAGTTGTTTGATGTCTCAAAATCAGTTCTTGTTCTTCAACCTTTTAAATTAATCATCCCTCATATGCCTGCTTCAATTTCTCTATGTCAATTTTACCCATCTGAAGCATTGCAGTCATAACCCTTTGCGATTTTTCAGGATCGAGGTCATTTAATAATTCGCCCAAAACGGTAGGGACAATTTGCCATGACACCCCATATTTATCTTTAATCCAACCGGGCCCCTGGTTTTCTCCGCCTTTAGAAAGCTTCTCCCATAACTGATCTACTTCTACCTGGGTCTCGCAATTAACAAATAATGATATTGCTTCGGTGAAAGTGAAAGGATGTTCCCTACCACCATCCATAGCCATGAACTCTTGTCCGTCGAGTGAGAATATGGCATACATTACTGTTTCTTTGAGTTGCTCTTCGCCTGTATCATAGTGCTCTATCTTATCAATGCTCGAATTATTAAACAGGGAGACATAGAAATTTATTGCTTCTTCGGCTTTGCCACTCTGCTTTCCTACAAACGTTAAAAATGGGGTAATTTTTTGTCTACGACTCGCCAGATTTAACTGCCAGGAAACCCCAAATTTATCCTCGACCCACCCGAATTTTTCACTGAACGGATATTTCTCCAGTTCCATAAGAACTGTTCCAATCTCTGAGAGCTTATTCCACAAATCATTAATTTCTTCCAGCGTCTCGCAATTGAAGAAAAATGATATCGCTGGCGAGAAAGTAAATTGTGGACCTCCGTTTAGTGCATAAAATTCTTGCCCTTCAAGCTGGAATATCACAGACATTACAGTTCCTTTAGGACCTGGTCCTGCTTCTCCGTAACGAGTTATCCTTTCAATCTTCGAATTTTTAAAAATAGAGGCATAATAATTAGCTGCCTCTTCCGCCTTACCATCGAACCATAAGAATGGGACGATTTTTTGCATATAAATAACTCCTAAATTATTTTTTAATCAAAGTTCTGTTTCTGCGTCTTCTTTAGCAGTTCATCGAGACGATCATACATTTCATTAAAATCTTCTTCCATGTTGGAGTCGGACTGCATCATCCCGTCTCGATCCTCCACGCTCTGGAACACAGATTGATCAACTAATTTGGTCCGCGAACCGGGCAATTCTTCAAAGCGGGTTGTCTGAAGGACTACATGTCCTTTTTCGGGAAGGTCGTCCCATTCAAAGGTGCCTATAATTCTCTCAGGTGCTGTAACTTCATGATTTACTCCATGAAATACAAACTCATTTCCCTCCGGATTTCTCTGGACGTATCTCCATGACCCTCCATTTTTCGGCTCAAATGTTAGAAGCTTCGTTGTGAATCCTCTTGGCCCAAGCCATTGTACAAAAAGTTCCGGATCTGTAAAGGCTTTGAAAACGAGCTCGCGAGGAGCATCAAATTCCCGTTCAATAATGAACTCCTGCTTTCCAGGTTCTGAGATAATCTTAGTAGGATTATTTTTTGTCATGTTTAATCACTCTTAATCCTTTTAATGAATGCATTATTCCCCTGATGTTTCCCTAATTTAATCCCTTTTAAATTTTCTTTAGATATTCAGCTAGTTTGTCAAGGGATTCGTTCCAGCCGGCTTTAGCCAGATCTCTATTTTCTCGATCGGGAAAGCCTTCATGCCGGAGGGTAAGTTTAGTTTTACCGTCGTCTTCTTCAAATGTCACCGTAACAAGTAACTCTAAAGGCCAGTCTCCGCTCATTCCATAATGAGAAGCCGGTACCACATTACCCTGAGCATCTGAAAATGAATCTGTAGTGACAATTTTCTCCTGCTCGGCAATTTCTCGATAAACGCCTGTACTCCAGTAATCTTCCCCTTCAGGCGATCGCATGCATAAAAGAGACTTACCTCCCACGCGGAAATCTGTTTTGATAATAGGTGCAGTGAAACCTTTCGGCCCCCACCATTCCATTACGTGCTCAGGTTCAGTCCATGCCTTCCAAACGCGATTTCGCGGCGCATCAAAAACTCGTGTTATAATAAGCTCTTGATCCTCAGTTTTCTGATTTGATTCTGTCATTTATGTCTACCCCCGTATACCAGATAATAATGAGGAGAACAACCTTTAAGCTTAGTCTTTTTTTTCATAAATTTCAAGCTTAAGTGCGCATTTTTTCTTAAATGCAGATTTTCTACTCCCCAAAATATTCCCAAGATTAATGGATTCCCAATATGTAGGACTTAGGCGGTCTAAATATAAAAATCAAGCGCAGCAGACATAGTAATTTAAACATAGATGTAAGTCAATAAAAGATTCAAAACTATTTTTCGGTTTAACCAGGCTTAACTAAATGGATTCCAATATCGAATTGCAAAATGAATGAAAGTGTAGAAGAGCTCACGGAAAATCTGTAATTAGATGTCGTCTGTTATCTTTGTATTCAGTTTTTAAATGATTGAACCATAATCGAAGATTAAGCAGTAAAAACAAAAAACAAAGAAAATAGAAAAAATGATGTGAAGATATCGAATCTTCACTCTACGTCTCTCATTTTTATTTTACTTCTTTATACTTGTTTTATACATAAAAACGGCGAGTAGGCTGATTACTCCGTAACCGATTTCAAAACAAGGAGTTTTCGCGTTTCTATTCCCTGAAATGTTTGAGCTTTGCGTTGGTTCGGGCTTCGGATCATCATTTATTGAGTTTCCAGTTCCTGAGAGAGGGAAATTAGATTTTGCAAGAGCAACTCCATTCGGGCCGTTTCCTACATTTAACGTGGC
>CAZFNE010000044.1:12327-15601 GCA_964520335.1 uncultured Methanosarcinales archaeon
CCATCTTGGTTAATTGTAATTCCCCGGGGGACACTTACAATTCTATCTATCGTGTCGATAACAGCGTTAGTTGCCGTATCAATTACAGACATGTTATGATATCCAAGATTTGTCACGTATACCTTTTTGCCGTCCGGGCTTACTGCAATTCCGTTAGGACTATTTCCTACATCTATAGTGGCTATTAAATTATTACTTGCAGTTTCAATCACAGAGACAGTACTGCCGTAGTAGTTTGCAACATACACTTTTGTTCCATCCGGACTCGCTGCAATTTCAAGAGGATTGCTTCCTACATGCACAGTGGCTGCAAGAGTGTCTGTTTCCGTGTTAATTACTGAGACGGTATTCTCGTATTCGTTTGTTATATATGCATACGTACTTTCACCTGTACGGGAAAGCCCGTCAGAATTGTTTGTTATTTTATCTACTGTTCCATTTCCAGAATCCGAGTTGTTTGAGGAAGTATTCTGATACGCATCATTAATATTAAGTTTGAAGGTTTCTTCTGTCCCAGTTATATTCTCCCAGGCCTGTCTATATATTCCTTTAATTTGCTGGCTTCCTGGAGCTACGACTTTTATTTCCCATAAATGGACTCCCCCAACGCCAGTATTCCCTTCAGGAGCCGGATCCTGAGTATAATTTTCACTTAGGACGGAGAGTCCTGGGCTTAGTTTGAGCTGCCAGGAGTAACCTGTTGTCGGATTTTCCTTGAGTTTAAGAGAAAAAGTCTCTCCATTTTTTAGAACTATGCTTTCCCCGCTGTCATTTTCATTTATCACCTGTTGTGCTGATTTTTCGGATGTTCCCAGCACAATGGGTGCAGTAGCTATTATAAATAGAAAAATTATCGCCAATAACAGAATTTTACCTTTTATTCCTATTCCCCCTTATTTAGAGAAGATCTTTACATTAAAACATATACTGAAACATACATTGAAACAAGAAATCAAATTCAATAGAAGTTGTAATTAAACTTTAAACTTACATTTGAAATAATTTGATGCTTGATTATTTCGTTTTTTATTTAATAGCACAAACTCTCTCATTTATAAATCTAAAAATTCGATATAAGTAACATAGCTCATTAAATTTAAATGTTTTATTAGGTTTCGATGTCTATTAAAATTTAAGATACTTTTAAAAATAATTATTACTCTATGACCTCTGCATTTTCCATTCGAGAAATAGATAATTAAAACAGTCATACAAATCTGTAATAAATTGTCTGCCTCTTATCCGTTTCTCCAGGCTATGAGACCCCTACACCTACAAGCCTTATTTTTTGCCTCTCAATAAACTCAGAAGTAGCTGCATAGCTGTCCTTTTAATTACCTATCTCTGCATTTCACTCTGTAGTTCAGCCGGAGATTGCCTTAGAGCCCGTCCAAAGAGTTTTGTAGTGTTGAAATCTTTGCTTTGGCAGTATCGTAATTATAAACGACAACGGAATACTACAGGCCCCAGTAACTTTAAGTAAATTTACAACACACAATTTAGGCTATAATAACAGGAGTAAAAATACGTATTAAAGTGTTATGTCTTTACTTCTTCGACTCTAAAACTACTTCCTAATATTTTCTCCATAATAAATCCTATGCATATAAACAGCGGCAGCGATATGAGCGTTCTTAAAATTGTAAATTTTATCCCCAGATAGCCCATCTCTATTCCCAACATAGGTAACTTCATTGAAGAAAATGCTCCCAAATAGATGAAAATGTTTCTTACAGATGCACCTTTCTCATACAAAATGTATGCGACCGGAAATGCCCCATAAAGAGGGCCTGCTTGAAGCATTGCCAACAAGATAACTAAAAAGATTCCTTTAACTCCTGATTCTTTGCCTATATGCTTTTCAACCATCTTTTTTGGAAACCAGGCATCGAAGAGCCCAATTATTATAAAAAGAAAAGGAATAAATGTGATCATTTCTATAAAGAATTCACTGAAGTTAGAGGATATAACAAGCCCTGGTTTAAATCCTATGAAATATGAACAGATAGAAAAAATAACAAACGAAATAATCCATATATAATTTTTCAGGTATTTCTTCACATTAACTGCCCCATTAAAACGCCTATAATTATCGCTGCAATCAGGTTAAAGACATTTCTTAGTATTGCTGCTTTCTTGCCGAAGTATTTGATTTCAAGCGGCAATGTGACAATTCCTACCATCATTAAAGTAGTCATAAAAACTGCAACAACAGAGTAAGTTGCGCCCTGCTTAAGTAAAGCAGCAGCCAGTGGGTATGCGATTATACCGGGCACCAGAGTAATTGATCCGATAAATGCAGCTATTCCGAAACCATACCAGCCGGAATTGGCTCCAAGATAATCCACAATTATGGGGGCTGGAACAAAGAAAAGCACTATGCTAATAACGATTAAGATGTTAAGGAACGGATGAAGAATATTTAAAAACATTTTCCAACCTTTCTTCACACCAAGGACCGTCTTTTCTTTATCCAGAATAAAAGATAGAAGTAAACTTATTCCCGTTAATAATCCGAGGATTAAAGTGTTTCTAAACATTACTGTTCTCCTGTTCTATAGTGTGCCTGGTTTTTTGTACAGTTTACTCTTTAGCCTTTAACGGAGAAACAAACATCCGGAGTCTGAGAGCGTGTCTTAAAATTAAATTTGATTCTGCAATTGAGATCAAAAGTACGATTTGAACTAAAAACGGTAGTATTAGACCGTTAAATGGTTAAAATGCAAATTTAACAATACCGTCTGATGTATTTGGTTTTATACATCGAGGAAGCAAGTACAATATAATAGATCTACATATAGATCTACAGTTCAAATTTGAAATCAGCAGTACATATCATCCAAATTTAGAACTGATTTTCATTTTAAGACAGTCTCTTAGGCTACTACAGACGTATCCCGATGGTGGCCGTAAAATAAGTGTGCTGATAAATTTTTATCTATTGTTTCATAAAATAAGGCTTACAAAAATATATGAGCATAATTATAAAAAATTTATTTTTTCATAGAATCAGAGGCCTAACCCTCTCTAAAATATGGGTGTTAAGGGTGAAAGGCTTATCACGGCGTTTTGTTTCATGTAATGAATTCCCTTAGAAGACACATACCGAACCGCGCACATATACCTAGAAACCACGTACAAAGGCCAGAGCTATCGCTTGTAGCCAGACGGGCCAAATACCCTAGATAGCTCCACAATGCAATTAACATGAGTACTTATGGGCTAGGCTTTTTACCGTCTGACCTCGATTTCAAAACCGTTCTCTTTTGCAACA
>CAZFNE010000045.1:0-5878 GCA_964520335.1 uncultured Methanosarcinales archaeon
AAGTTGAGTGATAAATTTGGTTATTTTGAGCTTCAGGGTCCAATGCTCAGAGTAAAGATTTGTGTGGAATACGGGGATACAAGAGTTGAAGTTGGAATGGAATACGATCCCGAATTAAATTACCCGCTTATGAAAATCCTGAGAATAGAATAATTTGGGGTTTGAGTTCTTAAAAATAAGTGATTAATATTGGACTATAACATTTACTATAAAACAAGCCCATTAAAAACACTGATATCAACCTATAATGACCTCAGTTCTTTTTTAACAGAATATAAAGCTATGAGAAAATAAAAGGGCAAAAAAGGGCTGATACAAAAGCTTCTAATTTGCTTCAATTTATATAACATAGTAAATTATTTTATATATTCAGCTGTGATATTATTTATGGAAGAATTTAGGTGGTTTGATTTTATTTTAGGGATTGTTTTTACTACTGTAATTGTTTATTTTTTGTATCTGATTTTTACAACTGTCTATGAAAAAAGATAATAATTTTTCTTAGAACGTGTCTTAAAATTAAATTTGGCTCTAAAATATAGTTAGCACTTACATATTTGGAACGAAATACGGCAGTATTAAGCTATTAAAAGCCTAAAATATATTTTACCAACTAATATCTAACATATTTGATTTTTTAAAGTTCTATTTTAAATCCTATTTTTCTCTTTACTCTTATCGTGACACGATATTTTAATGATTTAAGTCCTGTCTTTTATGGCTTCAAAGGACTCAACAACCTTTTTGTTTTGCTCTTCAGTCCCAATTGTTACCCTGATAAACGTATCTCCTGCATCCCTGAAAGAGTCGCATGGGCGTACAATTATTCCCTTTCTCATTAGTTCTTCCGTGACTGACTTTGCTTTCAAGGGAGCAACATCTACAAGCACGAAATTTGCCTGAGAGGAATAGGTAGTAAATGGAATTCTCTTTTTCAAATACTCCCGTCCTTCTCTTACAAGGTTTAAACTCTTTACAAAATGCTCAGCATCCAAAAGGGCGGCGATTCCTGCTTTTAAGGCTGGCAGGCTGGCCGAAAAGGGAGTTGCTGCTCGTGTATATTCCTTTGCCAGCCATTCAGGCATGATTCCATATCCCAGGCGCAGGCCTGCAAGTCCGAATGCTTTGGAAAAAGTCCTTCCGATAATGAGGTTATCATATTCGTGTACAAGCTCTGCAAGATTCCTGTCTGCAAACTCGACATACGCTTCATCAACAAACACGAGAGCTTTTGTTTTTTCAAGAATCTTTCTAAGAGCATCTTCTGGAAAAAGATTTCCTGTGGGGTTATTAGGAGAGCAAAGAAAGATTGTTTTCGTGCAATTGGATTCGAGTTCCAGAACCTTTTCAGGATCCAGGGAAAAATCCGGATTTCTCTTAACAAAAATTGGCTTCCCTGCACAGGCTCTTGCAGGAAGTTCATAATAGGCAAAAGTTGGAGTTGGAATTATAACTTCGTCTCCTTTTTCGATAACAAGCCTGCAAAGCCCGTCAAGTAACCCGTCCATTCCCGGGCCTGAGACTACGAGATTAGAAACTGGAAAGCCTGTGTATTCTGAAAGGGCTTCCCTCAGTTCCAGCCCATCTGCTGATGGATAGATATTTGCCAGCGGAGCTGCATCAATCAGGGCCTGAATAGCTTTTGGGGAAGGGCCAAGCGGATTTTCATTTGAACCCAGTTTAATAATTGAAGCTGGGTCAAGCCCATATGCAGCAGCTATTTCTTCAATGGATTTTCCAGGGACATATTCTGCGATTTCAAAAATCTCTTTTTTTATAAGCTCAAGCCTGCTCAAGCACATCAACTACCAGATCGATCTGTTCTTTAGTAATTACAAGAGGAGGAACAAAACGGAGTACCGAGTCCGAAGTGCAGTTTAATAAAACCCCGTTTTCCCTTCCAAAATCTACAAATTTGCTGCATGGATAGTTTATTTTTACGCCTATTAAAAGGCCTTTTCCACGAACCTCTGCAACATCGTGCCTGTCCATACTCCTGAGTTTTCCCATTAAATAAGTTCCTGTCTCTTTTGCACGCTTAAGAAGCCCTTCTTCCTCAATCACTTTAATTGAAGCAAGAGCTGCTGCACACGCAAGGGGCCCGCCTCCAAAGGTAGAGGCATGCTGTCCACGCTCGAAACTAATTCCTTCCCTTGCTGCAATAGCTCCCATCGGGAAGCCTCCTCCGATTGCTTTTGCCATACTCATGATATCAGGTTCAACCCCAAAATGCTCTTTACAGAACCAGGTTCCTGTCCTGCCAAAACCTGTCTGAACTTCGTCAAAGATAAGAAGAGTTTCAGTTTCGTCACATATTTCCCTTACTTCTTTAAGATATTCGGGATCAGGGATATTTACTCCTCCTTCTCCCTGGATTGGTTCGAGAATCACTGCTGCAGTTTTTTCTGAGATTGCCTGCTTTATTGCCTCGACATCTGAATAAGGGACAAAAGTAGTTTCACAACTCACAGGGGGCATAAAAGGGTCCCTGTACATGCTTTTATGAGTTACGCTAAGTGCTCCTATTGTCCTGCCGTGAAAGGAGTGTTCAGCTGCAACAAAAGCACTTTTTCCTGACGCCAGCCTTGCAAGCTTCATTGCAGCTTCTACGGATTCTGCTCCTGAATTACAGAAAAAGACACGGTCCATTCCCGTAATTGAGACAAGAGTTTCTGCAAGTTCAGCCTGGATTTCAGTATAATAAAGGTTTGAGACGTGCAATAAGTTCTCAACCTGAGCCTGAATTGCACTTACAACTGCCGGGTGGCAGTGTCCAACATTATTTACTGCAATTCCTGCAACACAATCTATGTACGTTTTTCCGTGAATATCCTGGACTACAGCTCCATTTCCTTTTGAAAGCACAAGCGGTTGGCGCCCATAGGTTTGCATTACATATTTCGAATCTTTTTCTATAACGGAATCATAAATGGCCTGTAAAGCCTGTAAATCCTGAGAATCTGATGGAATATCTTCTGTCAAGTGAATTTCCTGCCTGGAGTTTATAATGATAGATATTTTATCTGTGAATTATTTTTTAACAAACGAGAGTTTAAAGTCAAATAGGGTCAAATTTGAATTCAGTAAATCAAAGTCAGGACTTTAATTCGAAATTAAGATCTTAAATTGGAAGCAATACTCGGAAATAATTTATTCCAGGTATTGTTATTTGCTATGTCTTAATAATAGTGTTTTTAGATAGAGTTTCTGAATTATATCTAGTTTGAAAGATGATAATAAGACAAAAATCTTATTCAAGTTCAAATCATTGGAGCCGAAATTATTCTATTACTTTAAGAATGTTACTGCTCTTATAAAAAACGAAGGACTTCCTTTTATACTTATTTTTATCTGCAGGATTGGTTCAAAACCTTCAAAATTCAATATATAGATTTGCAGCATTCAAATCTCAAAAAATAAGTAACTTTAAGCAGCCGATATACAAGAAAAGGTGTATGAATTTCTTCATATTAGAATAAGCGTTTCAATCCATTTTTACTAAAAGTAAAACTTCTTCCCTGCAAATCTTTTGAAAATAGTACCAAATGAACTTTGATTAGACTACGTCAAAAATAAATATAGGTTAAATAAGCGATTATAGATTTCCCGCGCTTCAATTAACTCTGATGCTCGCGGCCTTCATGCCTTCTTTTAAGATTTCTAACTCCCCCGATCCGTCTGGTTCTTTCCAGAGCTTGAGTTTTAGCAGACATTTCTTCCCTGCCGGGCACAAATCCCTTTTTAACTTTTGAGCTTATTTTTATGAGGGAGTCTATTTCAGTTAAACCAAGGGATTTTATAAGGCTGTCTTTAACCTCAGTTTTATTTGGTTCACGCGTTTCATTTATAATTTGTTTCCCGAGGGCATTGACCCCGGCAAGTACCGGCATTTCTACGGTAGCTTCTCGTATAAAAGATACTCCAGAAGGAGCTTTTATTGTCCCGTCCACTCTTGTGCTTTCATGTAATAATACGGAGTCTGCCTTTATGCCTCCGAAGACCCTGGTGTTTCTACCGATTTTTACCTCGCCTTTTGAAGAAACATTTCCGTATACTATACTGTTTTCTCCTATGGTAATCGTGCCTTCTGAATAGGCGCTTCCTTTAAGAGTCAAATTATTTCCGATGTCAATTATATGTGCTCTTATTTGGCCTGTTAGCAGGCAATTATTCCCTATTATAGCTTCCCCGGGAATCTCGATGATTTCAGGAGAAATTTTTGTGTCCGCAGGTATTACGAGCACTTTATCAGCAGGTTCTTTCCCTTCAAATCCCTGGTCGTCGTCTGAATCTTCAAAGAGTTCTTCCAGAGCTTTCTCTACTTCTTCGCCTTTTCCAAGCCGCATCATTTCCCTGATGTAAAGGAACAAAAATATAATTACAGGAACGGGATTTCTGACTACAATCCAGCCTTTTGCCTCAAATCCCCCTTTAATTTTGACTTCTTTACCTACGTCCAGATCCCCTTCTACAAACAATTTTCCATCAATAGTTACAAATTCCCCAAGGTAAGCATTTCTTCCAACTTCAACCCTGTTTCCCAGTTTTGACCACATATCAATTCTGGCATCCGAAATTGCAACTACATCTCCGGAAACGATCACGCCTTCTCCCATAATGACCGTATCTCCGTGTATGCTATATGCAATTGTGGAGTGATTTCCAATAATAACATCTCCCTCCACAACAATTTTATTTGCTTCCAGCCGGGTATTATCGGGGACCAGGAAGTTTTTTAGAATCTTTTCCGACTCTGAAATGTTTTCACTCTCCGGGGGAAATGGGATCTATTTTTCTCCTTGATTGGGGGTTTGAATTCTGTATTAGGCTTATTCCTTGTTTTTTGTTTAATGTAAAATTTGAAACTAATTTTTCATAAACTCATGCATAATATTCATCAAAAGATACGATCTATAATATATTCTTATTCATTTTCTTCTATTCAGTGTAAATCCATCAAGCATCTACTTGACTCTTTATATATTATATGAAACTATATGTAAATTTGTAAAAATTAAAAACTAACTTTAAAATAATTTTAAAATAATTTTAGCTAATTTTAGAACAGTTTTAGAATAATTTTATTCCCGGATATAATATTTAAATTCTTTTTCAAGTTTTGTTTCAAGAATCAAGAACCCAATAAAAACGATTTTGAAATTCAATTTCAAATTTGATTTTAAAATTTGATCACAATTTTTGCCTTTGCAAAAAGTTTTAGTTCTACTTTTTGTTAGAATTCCTTTAGTTTATTTTTATAAATTTCTAAATTTAGTTCTCTTTTTTTGAAGCGATTCCTACCCTTACATCAACGGCCGGACCGCTTTTAGAAGCCAGGATTTCGGCAGGGGAGAGTAGTAATTGTCCTGTTGCAAGCAGCCTGTCGGTTTCATCTATTATCAGCACCTCTTCTCCGGCTCGAAGTTCAGGGTCAATATCAATAACATGTTTTGCAAAAGCTGTTTTTCCTTTTTCTACAAAAGGGGCAGCTTCTTCAGAAATAATAACCCTTAGCTTTTTTGCAGGCAGGAGATCATGAATGATGGAAGCTGCTTCAATACTTAGAGTAAAAAAACCGTCTTTAGCTCGAGCTGTAACTATGCGGTTGCCTGAGTAAAAGGCCTGCCGAATCCTTTTTGTCCTGGACAATTGGAAAGTTGTGCCTTCAGGAAAGAGCTCCTTTCCAATTCCTTTCCCGAATTGGTAATCTGCTATCATTCGGACTTTAGCAAGTCTTTCTTCATTACAATTCATTGAGGACAATAATATGTAATGGTGTTTAAAGTCATTCCGGTTACCCATAATTATCTGGCATATATAAAACCAGGAATATAAAATCATAGGATTAAGAAAGCTAAAGATAGGCTAAAACCCTGGC
>CAZFNE010000045.1:5978-15499 GCA_964520335.1 uncultured Methanosarcinales archaeon
CCAGGAATATAAAATCATAGGATTAAGAAAGCTAAAGATAGGCTAAAACCCTGGCATGAATTTAAAAATTTACTTTTGTCCAGAGTCCCAATATTAATAATAACTTTTATATATATAAGTGACGATCAGATAGATAGTAAATAGTTTTTAAGCCAGCAGCCCACCTGTATTTTAGACTATCTGCGGAAAAAAGTTCTTAAAAAAGGCGGAGTATCTTGATTCGTAAAAACGTTTCGATGGAAGACGATTATCTGGATAAATTAAAACCATTTCTTGAGAAAAATAATGGAAACCTTAGTGCTGCAATTAGAGATACAATAGAGCTTGCAGAGGCTGCTCTCCAGGAACACGAATCAATAGAGGGTGCCCTAGAGTATTTTAAAACCGGTTCTATAAATTTTCCTGCAATCAGGAATAACTTAATTGAAAGTGGCGAGTGCCTGTTAATAAGTCAGCTTTCTTTCAGGTGGTTAATAGAAAATACGGATGGGATTCTTGTTGATAACGAGCTTGTAAGTGAACTTTTTAATCCCTACCAGATAAAAAATCTTTCTGACCTCCTTGATTACCTCAATAAACGCAGTCAAAAACTTGGATGGCGAATTAAAGCTTCAATGTCTCATATTGAAAAAGACAAAGCTGAAGTAATCGTGCTCGAGCACGGAGATCCCAATCTAAGAGCATTTCTTGCTGAGATGATCTCAATATTCCTTGGCCATTACCTTAACCTTGATGCTTCATTTGTCCACCGCAAATCAAATTCTATATGGATCTTTTTTAAAGAATACAGCTATGAAGGTGAGTTTCCTCCGGGCATCAGGAAAAATTTTGGGAGTCTTGATTATACTGTTAAGGAAATTAGAAATAAACCCGACTTCTGGATTTCTCTTGTAGAAAGGTACAGACTCCACAGGTACGAACGAGTAAACCTAAATAGAGATTTATTTGAAGCTTTCCTGTCCGGGGAGATTCCGGATATAACGAGCTTTTTTGAAGCATTTGCAAGCAAACCTATCAGGGAGCTCTCGCTTTGTGAGTTATTTGTCCTCTGTAAGAAGTTGATCCTTACGACGCAGCTTGTAACTGACCTCGAAAAAACTACTGAGAACGGAAAGACGTATATAAAAATCAGGCATCAATTCACCGATGAAAGAGCGATTCTTAAACTTGTCAGTTTTTTCTCAAAATTACTTCAAGCTGCTGATCATAACTTTGAAATAAAAACCATATCAAATACTATCATTTTCGAACTTCCTGAAACATGTTGATCTTTCAAACCCTAAAAGGCAACTTGACTTTTTTATTGAGCTGATCCCAAAACTCAAAATTAGTTCACGTGGTTTTGTATTTCAAATTATCATCTACGTCTCTTATTTAGAATTTATTTTAAATATTAAATCTAAAAAAGTAAAAAATGGATAACTTTAATTCTTCCGTCAAAATTTTCTAACTCTTTATATATTTATTTACTTTACTATACCTTGTAAAGACCACGATATTTTGTTTAGATCTAAATTTCAGTTTCATGCTACTATCTTTATTATTCAATATTTTTTAATCCCTGCTTTTTTCAACAATTTTTTACTTGTAGCCCTAGCAAAAATATTAAGAAGTATTAAACCTAATCTACTATTTGAATTATGAAAATAGGGTGCTCAGGATAAATCAGATTTCTTCTAATTTCAAAAGACAGATGAGGAAATTAGCTTGATAGTTCGAAAAAATATCTCTATTGATCAGTGCTATATTGAGAAATTGAAACCATTTCTTGAGAAAAACAATGGCAATTTAAGTGCGGCAATAAGAGATGCTATCGAAACTGCCTCTCAGGCTATGGCAAAAAAAGTAAATGATTATCGAGAGAATGGTTCAAAAAATAATCTTCAATATGCTGAATTTAGAAATAACTTAGTCGAAGAAGAAGAGTTCTTACTTATTCATCACACGCTTCTTGAATGGCTGATTCGAAAAAGTAACGGGTTATTAATTGATGAATCTATTGTTTATGAGCTAATAAGTCCTTACAAAACAAAACAGGTTCAAGATGTTGTTAATTACTTAAATACGCTTAATGAAAAAATGGGCTGGAAAGTTAAGGTTGATGCAGAATACGACGTAAACTTAGAACCTGAAACTTTGACTCTTACTCTTTTAAATGGAAATTTGTATCTCAGGACTGTTATGGCCCAAAGCCTGGCTTTTTATTTAGCAAAACAAATGAAACTGGATATCCAGGGTTTATTTAATAAGTCCAATGTGACAAAGATCTATTTTAAAAAATGTGAGTACCTTGATTACGAAAAGGTTCCAAAAGGACTTGAAGAGAACTTTGGTTACATGGAAAATACCAGTAGAGAAATTCAGAAAAGGCCAGAGTTCTGGAAGAATCTGGTTAACGTATATAAATGCCAGAATTACCAGTGCCTCAGTATAAACCGAAAAATTTTCGAAGCTTTTGTTTCCGGAAATCTTCCTTCTGTTGCTGATAGGGCAAGGGACTTTGAGTTACTTATAGGCCAGCCACCTTCAGCTTTTACTCTCGCTGAAAACCTTATTATTTTTAAAGAGCTTTGTCTTATGGAAGGTATCGGAAACGATATTGAAATTTGTACGGAAAAAGGCAAAGAATACATACAACTGATTCACGATTATTCGGATCAAAAGGTCTGTGAGTATATTACTGCATATTATTCAAACACATTAAAGTCAATTGGCCACCCTTTTAAAGTTGTCAATAATCCTAATCTAATCCTTTTTGAATTCCAGAACCAGCCTGAGTTTGTCTATTCCTCTACTCAATTTGCTTCTGTTTCTTTGAAATAACATATAAAGGAAAAATAATCCCAAGAATAGTGGCCTGCATATTTATTTTCGCCTGAATCATCCAAATGGATAAATTCTTATCCGAAAATTTAGTATCCTTTTTATGAGCGACGTAATTTTACTCTGGGACTCTCCTCTTCTTTTTGAAAAACTATTTCTGGAATACGGCCTTGAATGTACTCGCGCAGTTTCATCGTCTGTTGGGACACCTTATCTTCCTGCCTGTAAAATTTTAATTTTGCCAACAGGATTTGCAAACAAACAATACACAAAGACAGGTGTAGGGCTTGAACGCAGCAAAAATTCCCTTGAGAAATTCGTATCAAAAGGAGGCACTTTACTTATTTTTAGCCCGCTTGTCCCGAAATATGAATATGAATGGCTTCCCTTTACTCTGGAATACGTAATGGAAGACCACCAGTGCACTCCTGAGCCTGTAGGCGAACATGATGCTCAAAAACTCATAGAAAACATTATCCCTCCTGTGGGATGTGATGGTTACTTCTCTAAAACAGATGCCGAAGTAGCCCTTAAAGACGATAAAGGCAGGCCAATTATGGTTGTAAAAGAAATAGGGGATGGAATGATTGTTGCAACCACGATACACGAATTTCCTGCTGCTCAGTTTTTTGAATGCAGAACCTCATGTACTAAAAAGGTAAAGATCTGAAATAATTATCTGTTATTAAGTTTTATTGAATCTTTTTTACTTCTTTGTCTTTTTTATATTGGTCTCGGAGTTCTTTTATTTCCTCCTTGTCGCTTTTCAATCTTAATACAAAAAAGCCAAAACATGGTTTTGTGAACCTAAATATAATATTTTTTCCTGAAAATCCAACAGGGGAAACTGCACCAAGCAATGTTACACCTTTTACTTTATAACCGCCGGGTACTAAATATACATCTTCGCAACATTCTTTAATAATATTTTCGCATTCTTTGAGGGTTGTATTCTTTAGGAGAATTTCGAAATCCAGTTCTCTCATACACGCCATTTTTTAATTCCCTCATAATTATATCTTATATTGGCTAGAAAAATAATAAATTCAAGGTCTCAACTCTAAAATTATATTAGCTCCCGCTCCCTCAAGTAATCAGGAATATATTTATGAATCAAAATTATGCTAATTAATATATAAATTATTCATTTCTAAAAATAGAAAAGAGGTCTTTTATATTGATTTTGTTTAAAAGTCCAAGGCAAAAGATACAATTTAAAAAATTAATAAGTTTAAACTTAGGAAACAATTTAATATATAAATCCATGATAACTAAAAGTTATCAAAATTAATCTTAAAGAGACTAACAACATGAGAACCTTTGGAGAAAGAAAATATAAAATATTTCGAGTTTAAAACTTCTGTTAAAATATCAATTGCAAAGGTTGAAATTCAAGATTAACCCATATCCCATGTTTACTGATAAAATACTTCAGAGATGAAACTTTATGACCGGCGAAAAAGTGCTCCTCATGATGGGATGTCCAGAAATACCAATTCAAACAAGCATTGCCCTATATCTTTCCCATAGGCTGACTAAATTAGGATTAGACGTAACTGTTGCCGGGACAGATGCAGTAATAAAGCTTTTGAAGGTCTCCGATCCTGATAGTTATTACGTGAAAAAACTGGTTAGTCTCGATAAAACGCTGGAGGATATAATTGAGAAACGAACAGATTTTGATATTTGTTTTGCCTTTATGCATAACGATTCCGGAATGACTTATGCAGCTACTATGGGTGCAATTTCTCAGGCCAAGCTGTATTCTGTAATTTTTGGAAGGAATGCCGAAACTCTTGCTGAAGCAATAGAGTATGATACTGAGAAAGTTGTTGCAAAGGATGTCCATAACCCCATTCGGCTTAAGAGTAAACTGGATAAAGTGATAGAGGAGATAGCCAAATGAGCTGTATTGAACAAATGAAATACACCATTCTCCTGGAAAGGATAAGCTTTAAAGAAGCAAAAGACTACATCGAAAAAAATTCCGACGAAGTCTTCTATGTATCTCCGGGATATAAAATTTTCAAAGATTATTATATCATAGGGATACCTCCCATTGCTGTAGGGGCTAAAGGAACTGCCCTGGTTTTCCCCTATACGAAACCCTGTCACGGAAGTTTTGTCCTGTCTATAGGCGGTGAGGATAGTATAAAGGAAATAGAGCGGCTCAGAGAGGCAAAAAAAGATACAGGCTCATCAAAACAAGATAAATCTCCCAAAAGTTCAAAACCCGCTCCAACCAGCTATAAGGATATCTGGAAAAATGAGAGTTAATAAATGTGCTTACAATGCACAAAAAGTAGTTTCCTCTCATTAGATATGGACGGAAAGTTAAGTAAGGAGAGGCATTAGGGAACAAATTTCTCTAGTTTGAGCTTAGTTTCTTTTATTTTATTCTATTTCTTCTTTAATCTTAAGTTCTAAAAAATAATTTTAATATTTAACTTTTAAATTAGACTTTAATTTGTTAAAAAATTTGAATTCAAATTTTAATCTATATTTATAAGGCTTCAAATTCAAAGATAAGTCTAATAATATTTAAAAGCTCAAAAAGGGATCTTGCATTTATTTTGTTTTTCTATACATTATTTATTCTATTACCAGGTCTTTTACCCTGATACCGCTTTCTACAATTTTCCCTACTATTTTCCCGCCTGCAATTTCTGCAGCTTTTGGAGCATCTTTTTCTGGCAGGATAATTAAAAAGCCCATGCCCATGTTAAAGGTCTTATACATTTCAAGAGCTTCAACCTTGCCTTCTTTTTGGAGGAACTTAAAAATCTCCTGGGGCTCAAGGGGATCGTAGAAATCAAAGCCGAGTTTTGTTACTCTTCTGAGCTTCAAAAGCCCACTTCCCGTTATATGGGCAAGCCCATTGACTTCACAGGCCTTTAAGACATCAAGAATTTCGATATAGATCCTTGTGGGGATGAGAAGCTCATCTCCTATAGTTTTTGAGCTGTCGTAAGGGCAGGCATCATGGTAGGAATATCCGGATTCTTCTATAATTTTCCTCACAAGCGTATATCCGTTGCTGTGAATGCCTGAGCTGGGAATTCCCACAATAACATCGCCTATCTTGACCTTTCCTCCTTCAATGACCTGGCCTTTTTTGACAATTCCAAGGGAGGTTCCTGCAAGGTCGAAACCTTTTATTATGTCAGGCAGGGTTGCGGTTTCTCCTCCCACTATTGACATTCTGGAGATTTCAGCTCCTTTTAAAAGTCCTTCTCCTATCTGGGAAGCAAACCCTTCTTCGTGCTTTTCAAGGGCGAGATAGTCTACAAAGGCTACAGGCTCGGCTCCTATAGCTAACAGGTCATTAACATTCATTGCAATGCAGTCTATGCCCACTGTATTCCAGCGCTGCATTTCATTTGCAATAAGGACTTTAGAACCGACTCCATCGGTTGTCAAGGCAAGGGCATATTCTCCGAAATCCAGAAGTCCTGCATAATGTCCTATTCCTGTAAGCGGGGCTCCTATACCTTTTCTTACATAACTGAGTTTATCTATAAGGGTTTTAACAGTTTTTTCTTCTGCTTTGATATCGACGCCTGAATCAGCGTATGTTAAGTGCTTTTCGCTCACTTTCTGCCCCTTCCTGCCTGTTTTCTATTAATTTTTCAATTCCGTTTCCATTAAATAGTTCAAATTCGTTATGTAGGGTTTTAACTGCTGCAAATGCATCCCCTCCCTGCACTACAAAAGAGATATTATACTGAGAAGATCCCTGGCTGATCATTATTATATTTATCATTGAATTTCCAAGTGCTCCAAACACTCTTTTTGCCACGCCTGGGGTTCCTGCCATCCCTGCCCCGACAACAGCAACTACACAAACATTCCTGTCCGATGTAATCTCTTTTACGATATCCCTGTTAAATTCTGCATGCAGGGCGTTTAGTGCCGATTCCACGTGGGTCTCACTCACTACGAAAGATAGATTCGATTCGGAAGAACCCTGACTGATCATAACAACATTTACTCCGGCTTTGGCAAGAGCCGTAAAAATCCTGGCCACAGTTCCAACTGCTCCCGCCATTTCTGCGCCTGCAACATTAATTAAGGCAACATTTTTGATCAGGCTTACAGCTTTTACAACATGCCTGCACTGGAACTTTTCGGAAACAACGAGTGTGCCCGGGAATTCAGGATTAAAAGTATTTTTAACACGCACTGGGATATGTTCGCGCATTGCAGGTTCAATTGTGCGCGGGTGAAGTACATTCGCCCCAAAATACGAGAGTTCCATAGCTTCTGCATAGGAAATTTGTGGAATTGTTTTTGCCTCGGGCACGATTCTAGGATCAGTTGTCATAATCCCATTTACTTCTTTCCAGAGCCAGATTTCGTCAACTTTTAAGGCCGCGCCCAGGATAGAAGCTGTAAAATCAGACCCGCTTCTTCCAAGGGTAGTGATAATTCCATCTTCATTTTCCCCAATAAAGCCCGTAACCACAATAATCTGAGATTCGAGCCTGCATGCAAGCCTCTTTTCAACAAGATTATAGGTTTTCTCCAGAGGGCGGGCATTCCCATAATCCGATGAAGTTATTATTCCTGCCTCTCCGCCTGTATACTCTGTTGAGGCAGTCCCAAGAGAGCGGATAGCACCCGAAACAATGGGGACAGCAAGGCGTTCCCCGTAAGATGAGATATAATCAATTGATCTTGGAGTAAGTTCTCCTAAATAACATATCCCTATCAGGGCTTTTTCAAGCTCGTCAATGCGAAGGTCAAGGATCTGAATGACTTCTTTTGCAACTTTGGGATCGTCAATAGCTTCCTTTACAGCTTCATGGTGTTTGTTCAAAAGCTCTGTTTTTAATTCTTTAACCAGGGCGACTTTGCCTTTTGTCGAGGCAAGAACTGCGTTTTCAAGAAGTCTGTCGGTTACCCCACCAAGGGCCGAGGTTACTACCACAATCTGATTGCCTTCTTCATAATATTTCTTCAGAAGCTCGGCAACATGACGGATTTTCTTCCCATTCGCAACGGAAGTTCCTCCAAATTTCATTACGATTTTCATGACAGGATCACGTTTTATTCTTAACTAGGATTATTTGAACATTATGTCTATTATTATAATGTTAACCTTAATAACTCTGATTTCAATTATTGCTAATTATTAACTTAATTTAAACTTAATCTAAACTTAATTTTATCTAAATTAATTTCAGGCCTTTACTTGACCTTCCAATAAAGGATTTCTCCCTAAAAGAAACTAATAAGTTTCCTTCTTAATACATAAGATATTTCATGCTTAAAACTTGTCTGTATAGGATATGGGTACTATATTATAATGTTTGTGTAAAAATAGATGTACTAAAATATTTCAATCTATATTAAAATTTATTAGCAGACTTCAGGTTAGTGCGCAACTGCTATCAGTAAAAAATAATATATCTTATTCCCTGAAAAATAAAGCAAATGAAAACAGGTGAAGTAATGAAATACGCCATACTTATAGGAGACGGAATGGCCGATTACCCAATTGAAAAACTTGGCGGTAAGACCATTCTCCAGGCAGCCCAGATCCCTGCTATGGATTATATTGCAGCTAATGGAAAAACGGGGTTTGCAAAAACAATACCCGAGGGGTTTTCTCCTGGCAGTGATATTGCAAATATGTCCATTATCGGATATGATCCTGCAATCTACTATTCAGGAAGGGCTCCTCTGGAAGCGGCAAGTATGGGCGTTGCCCTTGCAGCTGATGATGTAGCTTTTAGGTGCAATCTCATAACAATAGAGCATGGGAGAATCAAAGATTACAGCGCAGGGCATATTAGCAGCGATGAGGCAAAAATCCTGATAGAAACCCTTGATTCGGAACTTGGACGGGAGGAATTGAATTTCTACTCTGGAATCAGTTACAGACATCTCATGGTTGCCAGAAAAAACCTTGGAATCGAAACCGAATGCACTCCTCCTCATGATATTACGGGCAAAAGAATAAGGGATTATCTACCCAGCGGAAAAGATGGAAAATTCTTCTCCGATTTAATTGAAGCTTCTACATTTGTGCTTGAACTTCATCCTGTTAATTTGAAAAGGATTGAAGGAGGCAAAAATCCGGCAAACTCCATCTGGGTATGGGGCCAGGGACATGCTCCAACATTTACACCTTTTCAAGAACTGTATGGGAAAACAGGTGCAATAATTTCGGCTGTTGACCTCTTGAAGGGAATAGGAGTATATGCAGGGCTTGAAGTAATCGAAGTTCCTGGAGCAACCGGATACCTTGATACCAATTATGAAGGAAAAGCCAGTGCAGCAATTGAAGCCTTAAAAACAAAAGATCTTGTCTTTGTTCATATAGAAGCTCCTGATGAAGCCGGCCATGAGGGAAGTGTGGAGAAAAAATTGCAGGCAGTTGAGGATTTCGATAAAAGAATAGTTTCTCCCATTCTTGAATATGCTAGAGCTTCTGATGAACCCTTTACGATTCTGGTACTGCCTGACCATCCGACTCCCATATCTATAAAGACTCATTCTCCAGACCCAATTCCTTTTGCCATTTACAGGACTGATGTCATCGATTCGGATAACGCAGAAGCTTTTGATGAAGATTCAATAAAAAAAGGCTCTCTGGGTCTGGTAAAAGGTTCAGATCTTATAGGAATGCTTGTGGGAATTAAATAATAGCATTTTTTATTAATTACTCTCTTTTATTAGTTCGCAGATTACTT
>CAZFNE010000046.1:0-2144 GCA_964520335.1 uncultured Methanosarcinales archaeon
CTTCCAGAGTCAGATCCGTGAAATTGAATCAGCCATGGAAAAAGAAATTATTATGCTTATTGACCTGTTGTTCTTTAGACTGAAGAGGCTTTGAGTATATGCAAGTCAATAACAAGATTACAGGGTTATTTTCTCGATCCAGTAACTCAACTCCCTTTTGGGGTGGATTTTCTTGATCAAATTTGTGGGCAAACGCGATATGGAATCGCAGGATAAGGACTATGGCAAAGAAAAGAAGAACTATAGAAGAGGAAAAGATAGTCAGTACTGTGGAGCAAAATCGGTTGAATGATGCGCGTGAAGGGGGAATCCCGTGGAAGAAATGGGGGCCCTACCTGAGCGAGAGGCAGTGGGGAACGGTACGAGAGGATTATAGTAAGGACGGAAGCGCTTGGGATTATTTCTCCCACGATCAGTCGCGTTCACGAGCCTACCGATGGGGTGAGGACGGGCTTGGGGGAATAAGTGACGAAAAACAGATACTCTGTTTCGCTCTGGCTCTTTGGAATGAGCGCGATCCTATCCTCAAAGAGCGGCTATTCGGCTTAACCAATAGTGAGGGCAACCACGGCGAGGACGTAAAAGAGTACTATTTCTACCTCGATAGCACCCCAACGCATTCCTATATGAAATATCTGTACAAATATCCGCAGAGGGCGTACCCATATACCGATCTGGTGGAGACAAACCGCAAACGTTCCCTTGAAGAGACGGAGTACGAGCTCATTAATACGGGGATTTTTGACGATGATCGCTATTTTGATGTATTTGTCGAGTACGCCAAAGCCGAACCTGAAGATGTGTTGATCAAAGTAAGCATCTTCAATCGCGGCTCTGAGACTGCGTCCATCCATGTACTGCCCACCCTCTGGTTCCGCAATACCTGGTCCTGGTCCAACGGCAGCTCTAAGCCGGTTCTTCGAGTCTTGAAGAAAACGGGCGGCTGGGTGATTTGTTCTCATACTGATCCTGGGCCTCAGGAGTCACTACCCGATTACTATCTTTACGGCCAAGGCCAAATCCCTTTGCTTTTTACTGAAAATGAGACAAATAATGCCCGGCTCTTCGGAGGCCAAAATGCCAGCTCGTTTGTCAAGGACGGAATCAATAACTACATTGTAAATGGACAATCTGAAGCCGTCAATCCCGACTCAGTTGGAACAAAAGCAGCAGCTCATTACCAGATGACTATTGATGGCGGAGCCGTAGAAGTACTATATCTGCGCCTTACTCGAGTATTGCCCGAAGATTTGTACGATCCCTTTGAGGAATTCGAGTCTATTTTAAGTGCCCGTCAGCGGGAAGCAGACGAATTCTACAATTTGTTGACTCCCTCCTCCATCTCGCCTGAGGAGGGCAAAGTTATGCGTCAGGCCCTGGCCGGCATGCTGTGGTCTAAGCAGTACTACAATTACGATGTTGATAAATGGCTCAAGGAACACGGAGTAGATCCCTGGGCTTCTCGGCCAAAACAGATTCGGAACAGGGAATGGTTCCATATGCTCAACGACCACATTATTTCCATGCCGGATAAGTGGGAGTACCCCTGGTACGCTGCCTGGGACCTTGCGTTTCATGCTATACCTCTATCCATAGTAGATACTGACTTTGCCAAACAGCAGCTTGGTCTCATGCTTACTGCTATGTATTTGCACCCCAACGGACAGATCCCGGCTTACGAATGGAACTTCAGTGATGTGAACCCACCTGTTCACGCCTGGGCGAGCAGCTTCCTGTACTTAACCGAGCAAGCCTCGCGAGGGCAGGGAGATATTGCTTTTCTCAAGCGGATTTTTGGAGAGTTGATGATGAACTTCACCTGGTGGGTAAACCGCAAGGACCGTTTCGGCAAGAATGTCTTTGAGGGAGGCTTCCTAGGACTCGATAATATTGGAGTCTTTGACAGAAGCTCTCCACTGCCCACAGGAGGTTATCTGGAGCAGGCCGACGGTACTGCCTGGATGGCATTGTTCTGCCAGAATATGCTTGAAATTGGAGTCGAGCTGGCAGCAACCGATCCAGTGTATGAAGACATTTGCACCAAGTTTGTTGATCATTTTGCGTTTATTGGCACCTCAATGAACCGCCTGGGAGCAGATGGAATGTGGGACGAAGAAGATGGCTTTTACTATGATATTTTGCGA
>CAZFNE010000046.1:2244-14983 GCA_964520335.1 uncultured Methanosarcinales archaeon
CTGGATGAACCTGTATGAAGTAAGCCAAGAGATTGCCCAGAGGCTGATCAGTATATTCCTGCCAGATGAAGGGAACGAGAGAAGGAGGCCTGTTTTCGGAGGTGTGGAGAAATTCCAATCAGATCCTTACTGGCGTGACTATCTCATGTTCTATGAATACTTCCATGGAGACAACGGGGCAGGGATCGGCGCCAGCCACCAGACTGGCTGGACTGGAGCAGTAGCTAAACTTATTCAGCTTCGCGGTTCCCTTAGCTCAAAGCGAGTCCTGGAAGCGGGCAAAAAGGCTGCTTTTGGCCAGGATCAATCAAAACAGGGAAATAACTGACTGAAGCCAGATTTGATCCTGTTAATAATAAATCCAGAAAAAACACAAATGATAATCGCTAAATCTGGGAGCTAACCTTCTATACAGCTCTAGCTGCCAACACCCGAACTTACAATTACTTTTTGTGGCAGTTCTTAATCACATGGATAGAAGACTGTGCTCTCATCTTTGAATGGAAATCTGAATGGAAGAGCTTGCGAACTCAATATCTTGGGGTCTTTCAACAACAGGGTTTCAGACTCTCAAGAAGTTCTCTCTCGATCCATTTTCGCTATATATTATTTGTGAATTAGAGGACCTTCTTATTTGCAGGTATCTCCAAATTTTTATAAAAGGGGTAATGGGTCATGAAAAAAATGAGAATAGGAATGTTTTCCTGGGAAAGTTTGTATTCAATACGTGTAGGAGGAATTGCACCCCATGTATCAGAACTCTCCGAAGCTCTCGCCGCTGAGGGACATGAGGTTCATCTTTTTACACGAGGCCGTGAAAATAATGATGAGATAATCAACGGCGTCCACTATCACAGAGTTGGCTGTGATCAAAATGGAGGAATAGTGGAGCAGATGAACAGGATGTGCGACAATATGTACATCCTATTCCTGGATGTAAGAGAGAAAGCAGGCGAGTTTGACATTCTGCATGGACATGATTGGCATCCAGTGAATGTTCTCTGCAGAATTAAAGCCGAGTTTGGGCTGCCCTTTGTGCTGACTTTTCACAGCACCGAATGGGGGCGTAATGGAAATCAGCACGGGGCATGGTGGGAAGCAAAGGAAATTTCACACAGAGAATGGCTCGGAGGATACGAATCTTCAGACTTGATAATTACCTCGAAAATATTGAAGGACGAAATTCAGCAAATTTACAAAATTCCCGATTACAAACTCTGGGAAATTCCTAATGGCATAAATATGGGAAAGATTAAACGAGAACTGGATCCAGGAAACATAAAAAAGCACTATGGCATTCATCCCTATCGTCCAGTTGTTCTTTTCACAGGAAGAATGACATACCAGAAAGGGCCTGACCTGCTGATGGAAGCTGCAGCAAGAATCCTGAGAAAAAAAAATGCCCAGTTTGTGCTTATAGGAGAAGGAGAAATGCGTGCTCATTGCGAATATCAAGCTCATAAATTTGGAATCGATAATTCCTGTAACTTCCTCGGATACGCCCCTGATAACACTTTAATAGACTGGTTTAACGCCTGTGATCTCGTTTGCGTCCCTAGCCGAAATGAACCCTTTGGAATAGTTGTACTTGAGGCCTGGGACGCAAGTAAACCCGTAGTTGCAAGCGATGCAGTTGCGCTTGTGGAGAATTTCAAAACAGGTGTTGTTGCTCATAAAAAACCATCTTCTATTGCCTGGGGACTCAATTACGTCCTTGAAGGGCTTGGTCATAACAATATGGGGGAAAAAGGACATGCCCTCCTTATTACGAAATATAACTGGAAAAAAATAGCTGAAAAGACCCTTGAGGTGTATGAAAAAGTGATTGAAAAAAATAATCAGTAGGGAAAATCTAAAAGATAACTCGAAGAGTGAACAATTCTAAGGTTGATATCAAAAAATCTAATGTATTTATTCGATTTCAATTTGAATATCCTTTTTTTTAGCAGGGGAAAAATAATAAGCTATATTATGAAATAATAACTATAAAATTATAGTGTAAAAATTCAATTTAAAGGATTTCTACAGAGTGGTTTCATCTTCAATTTATTTTCCGGTAAACCTTCAGTCTTCAGCTTGTCAGTAATCCATTTTCTATTTTCTGAAAGTTTTAAGGCTGTATCGACAAATTTAATGTACTTATCCGATTTCAATATTGAATGATCCTTCGATTTTTGGTAAAAATATGAAGGTATATGACATATTATAGCACAAAGATTATAAAAATATAGGAAAATGCATAACTTAGAGGATTTCTACAGAGCAGATAAAACAAAGAGTCCGAAAGAACTCACATTCCGTTTGCTCACGTTACTATAGAAACTAAACAAATACGAAGAAGTAGACGCACAAGTTGAACTTTTAACAAAAATAATCAAAAAAGCACTTGAAGACACAGGACAAGAAACCATAGACGAATAAGTAATAAGAAATAAAATAGCAGAGATTGACGCATTTGTCCTCAGTTAAGGAGTTTTCTAGCTTGTTAGCTGTCATTTTTTGGAGAAAAATAATAGTCCAAAATTTCTGCATTAAAGGTAGAATCTACACCCTGTTCAACATTACACCAATGAGTAATTGGAAATCTTTTGTGGAGTAGGGAATTTTTCATATTACTCATTTGATCAAGATTCATGAAAGTTGACAAGAGTTGTAAATCACTAAACAAAAGATGAAATCGACTATAGGCCTCTGCTTGAAACAATAAAGTGGATCAGTCAATAGAGAAAAATCTGAAGCCGTGAGCTTCTAAGGGAGATGGGGGTATGGTTGAAAAAAGATCGATAGTCAGGGAACTTGGAGAAGAAGAGCTCCTCCTACCCGGTCTTGTGAACTCTGCGCTTGCTGCAAATGACAGAATCAAATATTACTTCACTCTCCTGCAGACTTCCAGGGAAAAAGCAGAAAATCCCCAGTTGGAGTTTCCTTCCCTAAAGATAGAAAGGGAAAACGCGGGAGAGGAGGATGCAAAGCTTGATAGAGTCGTTTCCGAAGCCCTGAAAAAAGGGTCTGATACTTACTCCATCCTTTTTGCCGAGGAGATACTCTCAAAAATATGGGGCTGCATGAACGAAATGTTGAAACCTCTGCTAGTGGCCGAAGTGACTGAAGGACAGGAATTTGAAGCAAGGCTGGAAAGGTTAAAACGCTCCGTAACCGAACCTGAGGTAGAGTTCTCGGCTGAAGAAACCGGAGGAATGAAGGGGAATTTCATAAGAGTTCTTACCTCCGGAGACAGAGAAAAAGGCGATAGCCTCCATATTCTGGTGATGGACGTCCACAAGGCTTTAAACAGGATGCAGGAGAAACTTGCTGCCGAAAATATCATCGGGGCGAAAAGTTATCTGATAGAGGAAGAGGACAGGGATCTGATAATTGCTTTCATGTCTGGAGTAAACCGGACTTTTCCCTTGAAATTCGAGCATCCCGGGCTTGGGACAACTGCAACCCGCACGGCAGGCAAGCTTGTAATCCAGAATGATATCGGAGAGACTGAAGCCCATGTACTTGTGGTCAATGTCAGGGGGCTTGAGGCATCAGCTACCTATACTGACGTTCATCTGCAGAGGTTGCTTTTTTTCCAGAGCCTTTTTGAGGGAAAAGGGATATTCTGGGCAGACACGGTCTCAAGGCCTGCTGGCGAGAAGTTTGAGGACGAGCTTTATCATCTTTCAGTGGGACTCTTCAGGGCAAAAGACAGAGAAGAGTTAAAGAGCTTTCTGACTTTTCTGGGTTCAAAAATCGTTTTTTTGATCGACTGGAATCGCGCGAGGAAAAGCCTCCGGAATTTCATGCGTAATGCGGACTGCATAAAAGTGCTCCGCTGGGCAGCTGAAAAAGAATACGGGCACAGGGCATTCCTGATACTGGGGGGAGAACAGCTTATTTTTGGGGCTCTTGAACTTGCTTCCAGGGCACCTCTTCCCTACGGAGAGCAGCTCTACCAGATAATTGGAAGGGAAAGGACAATTGAGTATTTCGAGGGGGTCCTGCAGAGGGCTTCAAAGGGGCTGCTTGCTGGAGAACCCCTGCTTCTCATTAAGGACGAAATCAGAGCTGAACTTCTTAGATACTTCCATTCCGCAGAGCAAGATATTATGGAGATCTGCTCGGAGCACGCATCTTTGATCGTAGAGACTGCAGTAATTATCCGCGACTCTCTTCTCTATATCGCTTACAAAGGAGACTCGAGTTTTGTCCTCAGGAATTCAAAGAGGGCTAAAGGCTGGGAAAGTCAGGCTGACGAGTTCGTGAACAGGATCAGGATCATCTCAAAAAGGATTGAAAATGCCGGACTCTTTCTAAGACTGATCTCTCATATGGACGACGCTATTGATGCACTCGAAGACGCTGTTTTTTCTACTTCTTTTATCCCGCAAGTTGGCATATCCCGGAAGATCCTTGAAAGCTTGGAGACTATGGCAGAAACAATCCTGCAAAGCAGTCGGGACTTCCTGAAAACTGTTTATGCTTACCAGTGTGGTACCCGGATATGCACTCTTAATGAGATGCAGGCATTTTTCGGGTCTGCAGCGCAGGTTATTAGCTTGGAAAGGAGCTGTGATGAGGCTTTCAGGGAGGCAAACAGGGTAATCTTCGAAGAAAGCGCCGATTTCAAAGAAGCTATGCTTGCCCGCGATATTGCAGGAAAAATAGAGGAAGCTTCAAATTCCCTGATGCTTGCAACCTTCACAATCAGGGAGCGGGCTTTTGAGGTACATGTCTGGGAAAGATACTGAAGTCCGGGAGGGATACTGAAATGCCTGAAAATAAGGTGAGCGCTGAAAAGCAGATAATAGAAGAAAGGATGTTTGAATTCGGGAAAGGAAAGGGAGGATATGCCCCTGAGGAGGCCTTTGGAAATAAAGCTTCGGTACTTGTAGCTATGTCTTCGATGGATATACCGGTACCCCCCGGTTTTGTCCTAAACGTCTCAATATGTGAGGATTATTTCAAAAACTCCAGGCAGCTTCCAGAAGACGTGCCCACTCTCTTAAGACAGGGCATCGCCTTCCTCGAAAGTGAGACTGGAGGGATTTTTGGGGGTTCTCCTCCGCTGATAGTTTCAGTCAGGTCAGGGGCTGCGGTTTCCATGCCTGGCTCTATGGAAACCTTACTGAACATAGGGCTTTCCGGGAATACAGTCAGGGCCCTCATTGCTAGGACAGGAAACCCAAGCTTTGCCTGGGACTCATACCGAAGGCTGATAGAGGATTTTGGAAGAACAATATTTTCTTACAATCCCTCACTCTACCGGGATCCTCTGAACAACGCAATGGAGGCCGTAGGAGTCCCTGATGAAAATGAACTGGATTTTATGGCTCTGAGAGAACTTGCAGGGGAATATAAACAGCTTTTCTTTGAGGAAAGCCAGAGAATTTTCCCAGACGATGCATACGAGCAGCTTGAGCTTGCTGTCAGTGCTGTGCTTGATTCCTGGATGAGCCCGAGAGCGAAAAAATATCGTGAGATTCGCAATATAAAGGGAATCAGGGGCACGGCAGTTACTGTACAAGCTATGGTTTTTGGGAACATGGGCATGGACTCAGGTGCAGGAATAGCCTTTACCCGAAATCCCTGGACAGGAGAAAAACTTCCAGTTATCGATTTCAGGTTTGGAGCTCAAGGAGAAGACATAGTCTCAGGTTCAAGGGCAGGAACGTCAGGAATTGAGCTTAAAACCGCACTTTTTGATGTTTACAGTGAACTTGAAAGCATAGGGGAAAAGCTCGAAGCCTATTTCAGAGATATGCAGGATATCGAATTTACCGTTGAAGAGGGAAAACTGTACATCCTCCAGAGTCGCAGCGGAAAACGTTCGCCTCTGGCAGCCCTGAGGATCGCAGTTGATCTCTAGAAAGAAGGGTTGATTTCCCCGCGTGAGGCTCTGGAAAAGCTGGAAGGGATAGACCTGAATTCGATTTTATCGCAGAAAATCAGGACTGACAAACCTCCCCTAGCAAAAGGCGACTCTGCCTCAACTGGGGTTGCCGTAGGGAAGATCGCATTCAGTAGTGAGAAGGCAAAAAACTATGCTTCCGACACTTCAGAAGCTGTGATCCTGGTCCGGGAAACTCCCTCACCTGATGACATCTCGGGAATCCATGTCTCTGCAGGCTTCCTGACCGCAAGTGGCGCTAGGACTGCACATGCAGCCGTCGTAGCCCGCCAGATGGGAAAAGTCTGCATTGTCAACTGCCGGGATCTTAAACTTTACCCCGGAGGCAGGAAATGTAGCATAGGAGCAAAGGAGTTCCAGGAGGGAGACGTGATCAGTCTGGATGGGGCAAACGGAGAAATCTATGAAGGAAACGTCGAGGTCATATCCGAAAGACCTGTGAGACTGCTTGAAATAGTTCAAGCGTGGAAACAGGAAATGTCTGCTTGAAGGCAAGACATGTTGTTCCCTGGGATTAAATTTATTGCTACTTTAATGGCCATTGTTTAAGGTTTAAAATTTTTTGTTGCCATTGATTCTATATTACTTAAATATATCAAATCTATTGAATGATGGTATATTCGTTTCTACTATTGAAAAAAGCTCCGTAATTTTTTCCCCTGAAATAAAAGGAAACTTGCCACGATGTCAGAACTTAACTATTTGGCGGATAAATGATATTATCTAATATTCGGTCATTATCTTTCAGGTTTTTCAAAAAGAGCAGGGTATTTTCTTTTAATGATAGAAGTAGCTCTTTGTCCAATTTTGCATCATTGAGTGGTTTTATATTAGAAAGCTCGTCAATTGATAAATACTGAGCCTCTTCAATTTTAGCCTCCTTGAAGGTTAACTTTTCAAGGTTAGCTCCTTGGAGATGAGCACCTTGAAGAATAAATGGCATTAAAGCTCTAACTGTCTAAAATTTGAGATTTGAGATTAAACCATAGCGTCTATTGTACTTGATTTCATGTGTCAATGCGTAAGTCCTTAATCCATAAAAACGTGTTCATATGTGATATGAGGTTTACTAAGAACAGAAATTAGCAGATAATGGAGAAAGGCAACAGAAAAAGAAGGTAAATATTTGGAGAGAAAACCATGAAACCGAAGATAAACTCAACCAGTTTCGGTTCAATTTCAGTTAACGAGAAAACTTTTGAGAATGATATCCTTATCCGCATGAATGGGCAGATAGAAAAGCGCAGGAAAAAGCTTTCGAAAAAAGTCTACGGGACATCCCATAAAATCTCGCTTGCTGAGGCCAAATACATCTATGAAAAGGGAGCAAAGAGGATAATTATAGGAACTGGCCAGACAGGTTACGTTGAGCTTTCAAAAAAAGCAAGTAAATTTTTCGAGAAGAAAAGTCTCAAGACAAAACTCCTTCGGACTCCGAAAGCGATCAAACTCTGGAACGAAAGCAAGGGTGAGATCATAGCAATGTTTCATGTGACTTGCTGAATTTAGACAGTAGTCTTCCATTTAAAAGGCTAGGTACGTATCTTGATTGCAAAAATTACAAAAATATATTTATACTACTCTTTCGGACGTGAACTACCCCTCCCTGTCAGGCTGATGCCTGCCGAGGAAGGAGCTTCCTTCGAGTATTTTCGTCATCTGGTTTCGGTTCCAAGAACCTCAGTCCCATTGGAAAACCTGTTTGTCGAAGATTTGAAACAAAGAGTTTCAAGCAAGTCCACATGGCATTTGTCGATAGGAAATTTCCCATGATATTGATAGCAGAGTTTCTATCCCTATCTATGAGATTTCCACAATCGCATTCCATATTTCGCTTCCATAATGGCATTTCATGGATTTTTCCACAGACACAGCATGTTTTGGAAGTATAGCTTTCATCAATTTTTATTACCTTTTTACCTATAAGTTCAGCTTTATAGGCTAAAAATTCGATGAAGCGAGATAAATAACCTTGATTTTGAGTAGATCTATTTTGCTCTTTCTTTCTTTTACCTTTGAGTTTTTTGGATTGAGCCATATTCTTAACTGTAAGTTTTCCAACAATAATGGTATTAGCCTTAGTATTGTTGACCATTTTCTTTGATAACTTATGCTGAAAATCTCGAAGCTGATTAGATTTCTTTTTCTCCATTATTCTATAGTTTTTATGGAGTTTAAGATATTTTCTGGATTTCTTTTTACAATGGTCTCTCCGAGACTTAATTGAATCAATTTTGGGATTCCAATACTTATCAATTCTTGGAGTTTTAACCTCATGGAACTTTCCTTTAAGGTTGATACACGTTGCGATCTTAGTTATTCCTGCATCATTAGCTTGATACAAACCATTATCAAAATACGCAGGTGTGGCTACCTCATAAGTTATGGAAATATAGAAATCTCCTTTTGCTTTGAAAGGATCATCATTATATATTTCCAGTTGTTTGACGTTAGGAAATATTTTAGAAAGCTCAAAATCAAGAGGAACGTTATTAACATTATGGGAGAAACTAATTCTTCCATTAGATATTTTGAAACCACTTTGATTATATACAATAGTTTGGAAAAAATTTCTACTTCGGAAATTTGGTGGTCTAGCATCAAAATCTCCATTTTTCCTAAGTCCAAAAAATGACTTATAATTAGCATCAAGTTTTTTTAGAACCCCTTGCAGAGTTTTTGAATATACAACCTTATATTCAGGATTCTTTTTCTTGAACTCTGATAATTTATTTTGTTGTTCTATATACTTGATGCTTTTTCTTTCAAATCTCCATGCATCTTTTCTTTCAGCTAAAGCCAGATTATACAAAGAGCAACATATATCTGAAAGTTCCCAAAGGACTTTTAGTTGTTCTTCATTTGGATATATCTTAACTCTGGCTGTAAGATGCATTCAGTATATAAATAAACGTTTTTAGAATAAAAAGAGATGCAGAATTAACAAAAGTGTTATGTTCAGAAGTTGACGGCTCTCATCCCCCACCTGTCGCTTCGCTCCGAGGAAGGGGACTTCCCGCCTTCTTGTTAAAGAAGGAAATATAAAAAGGATACTATGCTTCGGACAAGAATGTGAGTTGTAGATAGGACACATACTTCAGAATAGATTCGTTAAATCAATAATATTTTCCTTTTTATGGAGATTACGGTAGAAAGTAAGACTTGTATAATAATTGAATACTTTCTAGGAGCTAATGATATATTCCTAACATTCCTAACTTTTTCTCTCTACTAATAATCCATCTCCACAAAATCGTCTTTATCTTTAAGATCATATTGCATGAATTATTTGGACAAACAACGTAAGTAAATTGTGATCAGTTTCTTTTTTCCCATAACAAATTATATCTTTGGATTATATAGTATAAAATAGATGAAAATAGACTCCAATGTGACGCCTGAACACAATTCTAAAAGATCCTTTCATTTACCCCTTTTCCGGGGAGTTTGGCCTCTCCACCTCAAACAGGTACCCTTGGAGATCGTTGCAGGAATTACATTCGCAGCACTTGCCATTCCCGAAGTTATGGGATATACTAAGATTGCAGGCATGCCTTTAGTTACCGGAATATACACAATCTTGCTTCCGATGGTAGCTTTTGCTATTTTCGGGTCATCCCGTCATCTAGCCGTTGGAGCCGATTCCGCAACTGCGGCGATTATAGCGGGTGGTTTGTTGACAATAGCCGCGCCAAAATCGCCTCAATATGTTGCATACGCAAGTATGATCGCCCTGCTAGCAGCTATTCTACTTCTCCTTTCAGGTCTACTGAAGTTAGGTTTTCTGGCGGACTTTCTCTCTCATACGGTTCTGATAGGATTTCTTACAGGTGTCGGTATTCAAATCTCCATCTCGCAGCTTAGCGGGATGCTTGGAATACCCTCTGGGTCGTTGGGAATAGCATCTTTATTCGGGAACCTTTCTCTTACAAACATTCCCACACTCCTGGTCTCGTTATCTGTAATCGGGATAATTACTCTTAGCGGAAGGGTCAGCAGAAAAGCTCCCGGAGCGCTGCTGGCAATAATTGGTGCAATCGCTGCAAGTTGGGCATTAGATCTTTCTTCTTATGGGATCGCCACGCTTGGTATGATACCAGACGGTCTCCCACGTCTTTCTTTTCCTCAAGTTCCACTTTCTGATATCCCAAAGGTCCTCAATCTATCAGTGACCTGTTTTATTATTATCCTTACTCAGAGTATTGCAACATCTCGAGCTTATGCTATTAAATTCTCCGACACTATAAACGAGAATTTGGATCTCGTCGGGTTGAGCCTTGCTAATGTAGCGGCAGCTTTGTCAGGCACTTTCGTGGTTAACGGCAGTCCAACCAAAACAGAGATGGTCAAAAATGCCGGAGGGCAAACTCAACTTACTCAACTCACAGCGGTCTTCGCTGTCCTCTTATTCCTGATGTTCTTTACTAAGCCATTTGCTTATTTACCAACAGCTGTACTTTCATCGGTAGTGTTTCTTATTGGTTTACGTCTTGTAGATACCAAAGGTATGAAATCCCTTCACAGACAGCGGCCTGTCGAATTTGCTGTTGCCTTGATAACAGCTATGACTGTTATTGTTATTGGAGTCGAGCAAGGAATTGCAGTAGCTATTGTGCTCTCGATCATAGCTCACCTTCGCCACAGTTACCGACCGCTTGACTTACTGCTTGTCTTAAACGATAGTGGTGGCATAAGGACAGTCCCACTCGTAGAAGGGCAGCAAGCTGTTGAAGGCCTGTTGATCTATCGTTTTGGCTCAAACCTTTACTTTGCTAACGAAAACCGCTTCATGGAAGAAGTAATTTCACTTGCAAGAAATGCTAATTCACTTAAGTGGTTTTGTATTTCTGCCACGAACATTGGCGATATAGATTTTACCGCTTCAGATACACTCAAAAATGTTTATACTCATTTGAAAAAACTGGGTATTATTCTAGTACTAAGTGATGTAGTGCAGCCTGTGATGAATGAGCTGGATAAGGATGGTATAACAAAATTGATTGGAAGAGAACATATCTTTGAGTCCGTCCATGAGGTTATAGAAGCGTACAATCTGTCAATGGATAGTTCAAAATAACTCTAAAACCTATTTTTTTCTGATGAATTTAGAGCTTATCCGGAAAGTCAATAATGGCATGTTGTAATAGTTACAGTAGGTCACAACACTTTTCGGATAGGTTTTAAGTGACTGCAATTAAAATTTAAAGCCATGTATTAAATTTGTACCAGGTTCTGGTTTAAGGAGAATTAGAGTTTGGATAAACAATATGATATTACAATCATCGGTGCCGGTCCTGCTGGCAGTATGAGTGCATATAACCTTGCTAAGCACTTTAAGGTGCTTATTGTAGAAGCACATGGTTTGCCACGTAATAAATCCTGTTCTGGAATCCTGATAAAAAAGTCAGTAGATATACTTGAGAAATATTTTGATAATATCCCTGATGATGTCAAATGCAATCCCTACGAGACTAATGGAATTACTATTGTTAATGAATATATGGTGCCACAAGACTTTCCTGATAAAGGTTTAAACATTTTAAGAGATAGATTTGATTATTGGCTAGTAAAAAATGCAATTAAGGCAGGAGCAGATCTTATAGATAATTCAAAGGTTGTAAAATTGGATGAGAATGAAAATGGAGTTACATTAACAATAAAAGGCGATAATGTCTACAAAATTAACTCTAAAATTGTAATTGCATGTGACGGAGTCAGCGGAAATTCAAGGATGATGACAAATACACCAAAGCAAAATAAGTTGGTTACATATCAAAAATACTACAACGCAAGGGCTTCTATTGATAGATCAAAGTTTTATGCTTATATTTCAAAGGATTTCTCAGAATATGATTCATGGATAAACACCAAAAATAGCCATATTGTTGTAGGTACGATAGCGAAAACATTGACTAAATCAAAGTATTTTCACAACCAATTTATTTCGTTTCTAAAAAAAGAAACTAACTTTGAAATAATCAAAGAAATCAAAGATGAAGCCTGGCATATACCATTAGTTATACCTGATTTTCCTATAGTTTTAAGAAATAGAAGAGTTTTTTTTGCAGGTGAAGTTGCGGGACTTTTAAATCCATTCGGTGAAGGTATTTCAATAGCATTGATAAGTGGACTTTGCTTATCAAATGCATGTATAAAACAAAAGTCGTTAGAGTTAACCGATTGTGCAGAAATCGAACTGAGTTATAATAGTAGTCTATCAAATGAGATAGAGTACATGAAAAGACAGTGGAAATTTATGAAATGTTTTTATCCTTATTTTTGGAATAATGTAATGCAAAATTTGGGTGGGAGCAAGCATGACAATCAAATATAAATGGGGTGTGTAAAAGTTTGTTCGTCCTCCCACACGACAAAAATATAGAGCCTATCTTAAAGACAGCATCTTAGATTCACCTGTAAAAACGCCCACAAAATAAACATAAATTGCCTTTGTTACTTCACTCTTTCTATAAACGGTCCATAGGTAGCAATATCAAAGTTGCTGACACAGTCGAGTCTCTATGAAGCCTGCACAATTCTCAGGATAAAAGAGATAAGAAAGCTGTTTTTAATTGAGTGGAGGTTCTAGACGAGTCATTGCAGGCAAGAAGGATTTGGCGCCGACTACCTGGTTGCTTGCAGCGTTGTGCGTAGAACAACTTTGATTAACCATGATTCAACAAACTTGATTCAAAAAAGTAAGTTTCGTTTTTATAAATAAGTAGAGAGTATTTGGATAGCGACAATTCTATTGTTCTTCTGGCTAACTTATTTATTCTGTTTAAGCATTTCCTGTATCTGCCTCATGTTGGCTATCATCTTTTTCTTTCCTTCAATTGC
>CAZFNE010000047.1:0-14894 GCA_964520335.1 uncultured Methanosarcinales archaeon
TTTCCATATGGACTAATTTTATAAAATTCAAAACTACGGTTTTTTTCCGCAATCGGTAGACATTAATTAAAGTACCTATGTGTTTTTCACTATCTTTTTGCATTTGATGCCTGGGGTAATCGATAGAAAAAAAAATGTACCCAAAAATGGAATAAGCCTTTTGTTATTCAATTTTCACATATGTATGGGATTTTGTATTCCAAAGTCTCCGGAATATCTTCATTTAAAATTCTCTATGAATATTGCCGATTGGTTCTAACTATTTTTGTAAATACTATTTAACGTCAAACAATTTCGAAAAACAGTTAATAAAAGACTGAGATACATCTCAAAAGGTGTAGAATGAAAACGGTATCTTTAGTTACTTGCATTTTTTTGCCGATCTTTTTGGTCCTAATATTGTCTATCGGAGTTCAAGGAACTGAATATAAGGAAATTGATGCTAAAACAATAATAACGCAGATCGAAAAAGGTGAAGATGTAAATTATACAGGCTATCATATAAAAGGAGAATTAGATGTCAGCAAAATAAAACTTGAAACCATTCCGTATATACGTGAGTATAAAGACTCAGGGGACTGGTACCCACGAAGTGAAAATTTGCCTATTGTTAAAGGTAACATTACTTTTGAAAATTCATACTTTGAAGACCCATTTATTTTTATAGATGTCTGGTTCACTGGTTATGCCGACTTCTATGGAGCTACTTTCAATAATTATACCGACTTCAATGAAGCTACTTTCAATGGTGAGACCAACTTCAGTGGAACGGCTTTCAATAATTATACCGACTTCTATGGAGCTACTTTCAATAATTATACCGACTTCAATGAAGCTACTTTCAATGGTGAGACCAACTTCTATAGAGCTACTTTTAATAATTCTGCCTACTTCACTGAAGCTACTTTTAATGATACCAGCTTCGGTGTAGCTACTTTCAATGGTGAGACCAACTTCGATATAGCTACTTTCAATAATGTTTACTTCGGTATGGCTACTTTCAATGGTGATTCCAACTTCTATGGAGCTACTTTCAATGGTGATACCTGCTTCACTGAAGCTACTTTTAGTGATACCGGCTTCGGTGAAGCTACTTTCAATGGTGAGACCAACTTCGATATAGCTACTTTCAATAATTTTGCCTACTTCGGTGGAATGGCTTTTAATAATCTTGCCTACTTCACTAGAGCTACTTTTAATAATTCTGCCTACTTCATAGCACCTGATACATCTAAAAATATAATTACCGATGGGAAAACTTGCGCATTTTTCATGAAAGAATACAATGATGATTCGAGATATACAGATGCGAATAATATATATTATAATTTTAGAAAAAAATCTCAAGAAGATAAAGCTCTAACAGAGCCTTCAAAATTGATAGATTTTTTTAGCTGGGTCACTTGTGGGTATGGTGTAAGAATTTCGCATACGCTCATATTTTCAGTGGGTATCATAATTTCTTTCGCATGTTTATATCGCCAGAGCACAACAGTGTCTGTAATCAATAGTAAAAATAAGAGAAAACCTGTTAAAGTTTACTGGAAAGAACCTAAAATTTACAGATTATCAGATGAAACCGAAAAAAAGTCGTTAATATCTTTTTTTGATGCTTTATATTTTAGTATAATGGTATTCACAACTCTTGGCTCCGAATGGAGCCCCCGCGATAATTATAGAAAATTGGTTGCATTGGAAGGAGTGCTTGGTTATATAATGCTTGGAATATTTTTGGTAACTCTTAGTAATGTATTAAGAATATCTAGTAGCTGAAGGAAAGTAAACTTTTTCGAATATCCCAGAATGCAGTGAAAAAGAGTATGTGTTTCCTCTGGTTTTTTGCTGTTAAATAGGGAATCGATAGGAAAAATATGGTCTTCAAAATATAGGCTCATTAGATATCGATTTTTTAACAGCGTTACACAGTCTCTGGAACGATTATGAGAGAAAACACATAGGCACCTTTTACCGATGCTGATAATTTTTATTGAGTAAACAAATTAGAGAAAAATACTTAATTTTAATATCGTGAAACATGCGTTAAATTTAACTTAAGTAAATAAACTAAGATAATTACTTATTGAAAATAATAATATAGAGAAGTTTTCAAATTAATAAAGATATATCACATTTTTGAGTCAATTGACATAAAAATATGCATGTTAAGCATATTTTATATCATATTTGCATATCAACTCTATCATTGAAAAATTAATTGCATACTTAATATCCTTATTGAATATTTTTCTTACCATGATAGCTTAAGCTTTTAAATGGCTAGTGAATTTATCTTTTTGAATTTTTCAATTTCTTAAGGTTTATCTCATTAAGATTGATTATTCTTGGATCTTCTATTTCTTTTGCAATTTTTAAGGCCTGCTCATAATAATCAATGGCTTTTTTAGCATCGCCAAGAGAATAATATGCATTCCCCAGATTTCCAAGTAAATTTAAGTAGAAATGATTATTTTATTTCAACAATTTTAATTTCTTCATCAGTTAAATCATATAATTGATGACTGCCTAAAAATAAAAAGGTAATATTACCCAACTGTAGAAATCAAAATCGTTTTAAGGCAGCCTATAAAATAAAAATTCTAACTAATTTAATTAGTCATAGTTATTTCCAGCGGCGTTTGTATTATAATATTCGTCTGTACTACACTTAACTACTTTAGAAAGTGTTGGATCACCATTGTGCCGAATATAACTATCCCAACTGGTCAGCCAGTGCCTAGTTCCAAACTCGATCATGGAAATTTGACCTGATTTTTCGTCCATTATAAAGGTATAATCCGGAAACGTAAGTTTCCATGGATATGCTTCTGGATACTGCATAAGTTCCTGTTCAGACACATCTTTCACATCAGACCAACTAAAATGCATGAAGCTAAACATTCCGGGGCCATAGACTCTAGCTCTCTCACCATTTGAATTAATATAGTGTACATCAACGCCGTTTACACGTAAAAGTTTCGTGTTTCCAGAATTACCCCAATAATGATTGGGGCCATTAGGTTTGTATGGCGGATAATCTTTTTTAGTAGAATAAATATCATATGGATCTAGCCTATATCCCCTGCCGACATTGGTTTTGGAGAATTCAAAGTGTAAGTGTATTACACCGTTTGCTTTTCCAGTCTTTCCTGCCACTCCGATGTTATCTCCACGTGCTATTGGTACCCACTTGTTAGCCTGAAGGGGAGAACTTACCAAATGAGCATAAAGTGTATAATACGTGTCGATGCCGACGACATGTTTTATCTTAACATAATTCCCCCATGAAGAAGACGTGGAATAATATGCTTGCCCATCAGCTGCAGCTTTAACATCGAAAGCCTTCCAAGTACCGCTTTGATCTACAGTTCCTTTTATATAATCTATACCTTGGTGGGCTGTAGTATCATAGTCATAAACCCAACCCTGTTGAAGTTTAACATCGGGATCTGTAAATGGAAATGAAAGAAATTTTGGTGTCTCAGCACTAACGATATTTGTTAATCCACCCAATATTACTCCAATAAACAAAATTGCATACGTACAATTTTTAATATTTTTTTTCATAACTTCTCTCCTTGAGTATGATTTTTTTATAACCCCACATTTCAGAAAGTATTTTTTGTTTTTTAGAGTTCCAAAAAATTAAGGTTGATTAAGATTTGGACTTATGCGGTGAGTTGAGAAAAATGGCATTCCTACCTTTAACTGTACTAAATAAAAATTAAACAGACACAGAATAATACGTGTTATTTTGCACGTCAAGCGCATAAACTGTATCTAAATAAGCGTTTTTATCCAAATCCACATTTTTTCTACGTTTTTTTCAGATACTTAATCATTCTATTGAATATATAAATATATATATTTTATATAATAAATTACTAAATATATTTATTAAGTATGATATAAAATCGATTAAATGGGTGTGGCAAGATGCAAATCAAGTATATTTACCCAGTTAATAATACTTCTCTATTTTAATCATTAATGATACATATAGAAATTCAAGACTATTGGTTATTTAATCTTAGTGGGGGTTATCGATAGGAAAAATATAGTCTCCAAAATATAGAGTTATCCAATAGCTTTTTCTCAAAAGCGTTACATAGTCTCTGGAATGGCTATTTGCTAAAAAACATAGTCGACTTTAACCAATATTGTTTTAAATTTTTGATTAAACAAAATTAAGAAATTGCTAAATTTTTAATTATATTAAGTCTTATATAATTATGTAAAATTATATTGATTCCTCTAAAATCGTGATACATTTATTAAAATATTTGCATATTGCGTATGCATAGGATATAAAGGAGAATTTAGTAGGAAATTTACTCTTATATTTCCAAGTCTAATCAAAGATTTTAGGAAAAATTATCCATTTATACACATATGCACGTAATACATCCCTGTTTCATTTTTCACAAAAAAGCTAAGTGCCGAATTGACTTCTCAAGAAAAGCCTATCCGTAAAAGAACGATAAAAATTATGTAAGATAAATAAATACAGTTGTGCTATTATTGTCCCTGTTTTTCCAGTACCATCTCCAGATAAGAAGTTCGAATAGAATCTTTTTCACTGGCTCCAAACTGCTTCAGCAAGTCGAATAGTTTTCCTCTAGCAACTTCGAGCTCTTTTTCATTTTCAGCTACAATTTCTACTTCAAGAAATTCTCCAAGCCCTTCAACATCATCAAGACAGATTGTTATTTCTTTCTCACTGTCCAATCTAAAAATTTCTCTTTTTTTGTGAACTGCCCCAGCTTCTGAAAATCCAAGAGCTTGCAAGATTTTTACAGCATTGGCTCCATCTATAGAACTTTCTAATTCTTCCCTGGTTTTGGAGATTCCGTCAAGTTTGGGGCCTTTATAAGTTAGAATGGATTCCCCGTTTACTGAACGAATTCTTAATGCTTCATCGGTTTTTGCAAAATCCCTGTAAGGAGCTGCAAAATAAATATCCGAATGATTCTCAACCCCAATTTTAGTTGCTCCTATATTCTGAAGAACAGAACGGACTTTTGAATGATCTGCTTTAACCTTAACTTCTATTTCAATCATACTTCCAAACAACTCCTATCTAACCTGAAACCCCAAAGAGTCCTAATTAACTTTAAACTTCAATTTAAATCAAATTAAAACTTGGTTTGAGTCTGAATTAAAATTTATTTGAGCTTGAACGCTTGAATAATAAAATTATATGCTTACTTAATAACTTTAGTCTTGATCGTAATTTTGACACGACTAATGAACGAAAATAACAGTAAAAAGGAGTTAGTAAAGAAGTAAATCCCAAAAAAACAGAAAGTATGGAGGAAAGAAAACACGGGCGAGATTTGTACTTAAAATCCCGTGTTTTCCTTGCTTGTTTTGAGATTGGTGAAGAGATTATTTTGCTTTACTTTTGCTAATTTTTGGTTTTACTGGACTCTAATCTACAAATACTCCGGAATAAAATCCAGAAAAATAAATTATCCGGATTTTTTTCAGGCATCTACAGGCACGAATTTAGTGCCGTAGTAAATCATTCCGCGTTCTCCGCCTTCTCCTAATTTGCGGAAGACTGACCTGACCCGGGTTCCAATTTCAATTTTTTCAGGGCTCCCGACTACTTGCGAAGTAAGACTTGGGCCCTCATCCAGCTTGATTATTGCAAGAACATAAGGAGCCTGGCTATCAAAACCCTCTGCAGCAGTGTGAATTAAAGTATAGGTTACAATTTCACCTGTACCTTTGAATTTATAGGGCTCGATTTTCCCTTCTCGCCTGCAGTTTACGCAAAAATTTCGCGGAGGATAGAAGTATTCCCCACATTCTGTACAGCAAGTTCCTTCAAGGTTATACCTGCTGCCCAGATTTCTCCAGAACCTTGGAACAGAAGACATCGAATCTCACCTCTCCCTCGAAAATATATGCACTACTGCAGTTGCACCTGACCCGCCTACATTATGGGTCATTCCGTATCTTGCGCCTGCAACCTGGCGTTTCCCTGCGTCTCCTCGGAGCTGAGTTACAACTTCTACGGCCTGTTTTATGCCTGTTGCGCCTACAGGGTGTCCGCAGGCCTTCAGGCCGCCTGAGGTATTGACAGGAATCCTGCCTCCAATTGCAGTTTCTCCATCTGCGGTAACAATTCCGCCTTTTCCTTTTTCTGCAAAGCCCAGGTCTTCAATAGCACAGATTTCAGCTATTGTAAAGCAGTCGTGGACTTCTACAAGGTCAATGTCTTTGGGCTCTAATTTTGCCATGGAATATGCCCTTTTTGCAGCTACTGTAGTAGCGTCAAGCGTGGTTATATCTCGCCTGTCGTGAAGAGCGATTGTGTCGCTTGCCTGGGATGTTGCTTTGATGTAAATTGGAGTGTCTGTGTATTTGTGTGCGACCTCGGCTGGAGCAAGCACTAGTGCTGATGCTCCGTCCGTTATAGGGGAGCAGTCAAAAATATGTAGCGGGTCGGCTACCATAATTGACTTCAAGACATCATCAACGCTAATTGTGTTTTTATACTGGGCAATTGGGTTTAAAGACCCGTTTTTATGGTTCTTTACTGCAACCTCGGCAAGCTGCTCGCTTGTGGTGCCGTACCTATGCATATGCAATTTTGCAATCATTGCATACAGGCCAGGGAAAGTTGCTCCCGCCATACCTTCCCATTCGCGGTCGGCTGCTGCTGCAAGGGCTGAAGAGGCTTCCTCAGTTCCTACATCAGTCATCTTTTCTGCTCCTGCTGCAACTACGATATCACTGTATCCTGAAGCGACTGCCATAATTGCCTGGCGCAGGGCAAGCCCGCCTGAAGCACAGGCTGCTTCTACTCTTGTAGCCGGGATATGGAGATTCCTGGAAAGCCCTGAATAATCCGCAATAAGGGCGCCTATATGTTCCTGGTCGACAAATCTGCCGCCGCTCATGTTGCCTACATAAAGGGAATTAATATCTTTCCCGCTGACACCCGCATCTTCAATTGCTCCTATTCCAGCTTCTACTACGATGTCCCTGAGGGAGCGCTCCCAGAGTTCCCCAAACTTTGTATTTTTTACTCCTATAACTGCTACGTCTCTCATGTTTCTCACTCCGTTTTTAGGCCAGGCGGATCTTGCCTTTATGCCTGGCATATCTTGCATAATCGATGTATATGGGATCTTTTATCAACTCGGAAACTGTCGGGGCCTTGTTCCGAATTTCCTCGATCCTGTCTGTAACTAGCATGCTGAAAGCATCAGAACCTGCACCTGATCCAAAAGCCGTGGCAAAAATTCTGTCCCCTGGTTTTGCCTGGTCAAGAGTTGCAGCAATTCCCATGAGGCAGGAACCTGAATATGTATTTCCTATCTTAGGAACGACAAGTCCTGGAGCAATCTGAGCTTTGGTAAAACCCAGCATCTTTGCAGCTTTGCTTGGGAATTTCCCGTTTGGCTGGTGGAAAACTGCATAATCGTAATCTGTTGGTTTTGTTCCGAGTTTTTCAAGAAGGCCTTTTGCACCATTCGTTATGTGCTTGAAATATCCTGGCTCGCCGGTAAAGCGGCCACCATGCTCGGGGTAGGGCATTCCTTCCCTTCTCCAGAAATCGGGAGTATCAGTTGTAAAAGAATAAGTGCCTTCAATAATGGCTGTAAGCTCGGATTCTTTACTTCCGATAAGGCAAGCGACTCCACCTGCTGCTGCTGTATATTCAAGGGCATCGCTTGGGGCACCCTGGGAAACATCTGCTCCTATAGCCAGCCCAAGGTCAATCATGCCTGAACCGACAAGCCCCATGCAGGCTTGAACTGCTGCTGTTCCTGCCTTGCAGGCAAATTCAAAGTCTGCTGCTGTCATATGAGGAACTGACCCTATAGCCTGGGCAACGATAGTACTTGTCGGCTTTACAGCATAGGGATGACTTTCCGATCCTGTATAGACTGCTCCGATCCTGCTGGGCTCGACCCCGCTTCTTGCCATTGCATATCTCGCTGCTTCCACAGCTATGGTTGCTGCGTCTTCATCAACGTCTGGCACGGACTTTTCGTAGACCATTAGCCCATTTTTAAGGGCCTCTGCGTCGTCCCCCCAGAGCCGGGCAATTTCTTCGATTTTTATGCGGTATCTTGGGACATAAGCGCCGTAGGATACAATTCCAATAGTCATAGTTTCACCTGTTTTTATGTTTTTTATAGGGCGTCGGTTTCCAGGGAATTTATTCCCTTGCGGAGTATTGGCTATATTTTCTTAGCAACTGGACTATCTGGTCAAGCTCCATTGTAGTTGCGACCAGTGGGATACGATCAACTTCAGCCATTTTAACGGCAGCAGTTTCCACGTCTTCTTTTCGAATTCCGTGAAGGACAACAGCCCCGGGTTTAAGGTTGGTAACTCTGATTGCTACCATTGGGGATTTCCCGGTACTAACTTTTGTAAAAATCATGGCCCTGTCTGTGCTCCAGCCGTAAAGTTTCTGGAATTCATGGGAAGATAATTCCAAAATCGCCCTCTGGCTGTCGATAACAGAGAACCCGTAGAGAGGCTTTTCAGCCCCCCTGTAAACAATATCCCCTTCGATCAGGTTGACCAATTTAGCAAGCTGTATCGGAAGAGTATATTCGTATGTTGAGTAAATGGATTTTGTACTGCTCTCAGCATTAAGTATTGATTCATACGCGTGGATTTTCTTACTTCCCCGATCCATGTCGATTTCGAGGAGCGACTCCACAATTTTTTTAATTATAAGGGTTCCTGGGGACTTTCGCCTCCCGCTTTCATAATCACTTATAACAGAAGGAGAGACCTTAAGGTAATTTGCGATATCGGTCTGGGATATTTCAAAGTTGAGCCTCCACTTTTTGAGAGACTCTCCAGGTTTTTCCGAAAGAGTAATATCTCCAGCCATTTTTTCCGCCAGGCGATTGCGCAGATTTTCTGAGGATTCGTTTGATGTCATGACTTACTTACTTTAAGAGGAAACATTAGCATATATATCTAACGAATACGAGTTCGTCAATTGTCGCACAACTTTTGCTATCAACTCACAATATCCCCCAGGGAGAAAAAAGTTATAAGAGTTGAAAAAGAAGTAAATACTTAATGAAATTTGATTCAAAGAATCAGGAAATAAATGTCTCGGATCTTCTTTTATATATTAACTGCCCAAGAAAGGTGTACTTTGTCAGCCGGGGATTTGAACTTTTTTCAGAAATGGATGAATCACGAATTGAGCGAATAATCTTAAAAGAGCTCTCCCTTTCTTATCCTGAAATTGTGAAAAAGTGTTCGTTAAACGCCGATAGCTTTACTAAAGAGCTCGAAATTAACCTGGCCCAAACATGTAAAGACCTCCCGCTATTATTTCCTGGAGAAATGGCAGATGTAGAAAATGGAATTTATGATGAGGCCCGGGTACGGGCAAGAGCAAAAATTCCCGAAATTGCGAACAACCTTCTCAGGGCAATTGAAGAGTATGGAAAAGAGCCCATGCTTGCGGCACTTACCCCTGTTAAGCTTGAGCCTTTCTTATCCTCAGAAAAATTAAACTTGAAAGGGGTTCCATCCAAACTTGTCTGTTTTGAAGGAGAAGAAGTTCCATCAATTCTAAAACCAGGAAATTGCCCTGAAATGGGAGTATGGGCATCAGACAGACTGCATGTTGCAGCCCTTGCCATGCTGCTCGAAACACAAAAAGAAAAAGAAATTCCTTTTGCCTTTGTGGAATATGTAAGCTTTGGCCTGCTTCGAAGAGTGGTCATCCGAAGTTCGGATAGAAGGGAAGTTCTCCAGATCTGCAGGCGCGTACAAAAAATAAAAGAGGGCCTTTTACCTGAAAAGAAAGAAGAAAAGTTCTGTAAGGAATGTAATTTTTCAGAGCAATGCATTTCGAATTCGTCTCTTATGTCAAAATTTTTCTAATAAAATTAGCCTATAGAAGTAACGAAATAAGGGTGACTAAGGTTAAAAAGGAAGAGAGAAAGATTAAATATAAAAAAATCAAAAAAGAAAAAAAATATCAATTTAAGTTATAAGTTTTCGCTTTTTAATTCCTGGACCATTACTCTTTGGTTATGAAGCTCTATATCTTTTTCCACGAGACTTTTATCTGAAGTATCTACATTAGAATCTTCCTTTGTGCTGCCCATACGGTTATAAAGCAGGATTGGAATAAGCGCTATAAGATATCCCGAAATTCCATAAAAGATTGGTAAAATAAATACAGCCGATCTTCCGAAAAAAGAAAAAAATCTTGACTTTTTCGATATCGAAAAGCCCAGAAGTGTAGCCCCTGTTGTAAAAACTCCAAAAACAAGGCCCAGTGCTCCAGAAAGGATTAAGAAGAACGTTCCAGATTTGATAGAATCTATTTTCTTCATAGTTACCATAAAATCCCCCTAATAGCTTAAATTTGAATACTCTCGTTCAATAGCTAGTTAATATTTCTTTTTTTAATGTATATAATTCACTATTGACCAAAGAGATTCCTGAAAGCTTTCAGTTAATTAAAAAATCAATAAAATACTCTTAGAAGACCGGAGAAATCTCTGATAAAGAATTTGTTCAAAAATTTTGATTAATTTTTCAGCTCTCCAGGAGCAGCTTGAGGATTATAAAGGAATTGACTTCAAATAGCTTTAAAAATCCCTTAAGAGAAATGAGAATTTGAGAAGCAGTTGAAAAAACTGCAGGGAAAGCCAAAGCCTTTTAAAGGGGAACCTCTCTCAATCTGCGTGACATGTCCAGACCAGCATACCTTGGCAAGATGCTTCTGCACTGGTGCGAGGCCTGTAATGTGCCTGTGCTTGGGAAACGGTGCGGCTGCGGAAAAAATACGAAGAGAATAGATGTGACTCCTCCGGCGGATATTCGACCGGCTTTTGCTTATGATATAAAGCGTATAAATTCGATTTCTAAAAAACAATTTAATGCTCCTCTCATCCCTGATGATCGTCTAGTGGTTTTGAATAAGGCTCCATATGATGACCGTATGGATGAAATTATAGTCGACGGCGAAGTAATTGCATCCCTGCGGTTTGAAATCGAGAGCTGTGAATGGATACTTCTTTTGAGGCTTGAAGGGGCAAGAAGAATTTTCCAGAATTGTGACAGCTATGATAGACACGATCTGAATGCCTTAAAAACCCTGAAATCCCTTAAAAAATGGGTTATAATTGACCAGGCAGTTGTGCCTTTCATCCTGGAAAAAGGGGCAAGCGTACTGGCTCCTGGGGTTATAGACGCTGATCCTGAAATCCAGAAAGAAGACGAAGTGGTTGTCCTGAATCCGGCAGGAGAAGTAATTTCCTGCGGGAGGGCTAGGATGACTGGAAAAGAGATGCTCGAAGAAAACCGCGGGCATGCCGTAAAACCACGCTGGAGTGCCACGCCTGAGCCTCAGAAAACAAAACCTGGAAGCCAGACCTGGGAAGATGCTGTAAAGGCCAATGAAAAGATCCTGAACCGAATGATAGAGGAATCCCATACTTTTATTAAAAATGTAGCAGGGAGTATGGATTTAAAGGTCAGCGTCTCTTATTCGGGAGGAAAAGACAGCCTGGCAGTACTTCAGTTAGTTGACGAAACCCTTGAAGATTATGAACTCATGTTTGCAGATACGGGGCTTGAGTTTCCAGAAACCCTTGAAAATGTAAAAAAGGTCGCAGAGTATTATGGAAAAACCCTGAAGACTGCTAGTGCAGAAAATTCATTCTGGGATTCGATCAGTGTTTTTGGCCCTCCTACTCTGGATACCCGCTGGTGCTGTAAGATCTGTAAACTCGGGCCCATTACCAGGTTAATTGATGAAAATTATGAAGGCGGGTGCCTGAGCTTTATAGGGCAGCGGCAGTATGAATCACACGCACGTTCTATAAGTAAAAAGGTCTGGAAGAATCCCTGGGTGGGGAACCAGGTTGGGGCTTCCCCGATTCAGGAATGGACTGCCCTGCATATCTGGCTCTATCTTTTCAGAACAAAAGCTCCTTACAATCCTGCATATGAGAAAGGTTATGACAGGATGGGGTGCTGGCTTTGTCCTTCTTCCTCTCTTGCGGATTTTTTCCAGCTTCAGGAGAGCCATCCTGAGCTTGCAAGAAAATTAAATTTCCATCTTCTGGCCTATGCTGAAAAAATGGGGCTTTCTCCGGACTGGGTTAAATACGGTTTATGGAGATTCAAAAGGTATCCAAAGGTTCTTCAAACCCTGGCAGAGAAAAAGGGAATCTCCCTTATTCCTTCCCAGGAGCCTCCGAAAGAACTTAATTTTGAAGTTGCCACCGGATACAGGCCCTGTAAGGCAGGCGGGATATCTGCAGATGGAAGCTTCGGGCAGGCAATAGACATCGAGACTTTAAAAGAAAGCGGAATGCTAAACCCCGTAGGAAAAGTTTCCTTTATAGAAGGGGCTGCCTCAGTTTCTTCTGGTGAGGCAAGAGCCCAGGTGTTTGCTTCAGGAAACGTGAATGGGCGAAGTGAAGGTGAGAAAGAATTAAAAAAGTTGATGCAGCTTGTAGACTTTTCAGTAAGAAGAGCTTTACTCTGCCAGGGGTGTGGAATCTGTGTAGGTCACTGCCAGCTTAATCAAATAGAAATAAAAGAAAAAAGAATAAAGGTTAAAGAGGGCTGTACCCACTGCGGGAAATGTATAGAGGTTTGCCCGCTCGTTAAATTTATTTAATCTTTAATTTATTTGCTCTTTATCCTCTTTCTTTATCTTTATGTTTATCTTTACCTTTGTTTTTATTCAGTGTTTACTGCATCACCGAAGAGCTTTGCCAGTTTTATTGTCCATTCCCCTGGTTTGCCGTTACCGATTATACGGCCGTCTATTTTAGTGATTGGAATCATTTCTGCTCCGGTTCCGGTTAAAAAACATTCATCTGCAGTATAAAGGTCGTATTGCGTAAGATGAGCTTCTCTAACAGGCATCCCGGCTTTCCGGGCAATTTCCATAACAAAGCTTCGGGTGATCCCCCCAAGGGCGTTATCTGTAAGACAGGGGGTATAAAGAACTCCTTCTGAGATTGTAAAGATGTTATCTGCCGTACATTCAGCTACATAGCCTTCCCGTGTGAGCATTACTGCTTCCATGCAGCCCGCCTGTGCAGCCTCGATCTTTGCAAGCGCGTTATTCAAATAATTAAGGGATTTGATCCGGACATCAAAGCAGTCCGTACTTATCCTCCGGATGCTGGATGTGATAACAGGAATTCCTTCTTTATAGTATTTTTCCGGATAAAGCTGGATATCCCCTATAATGATGATTACGGAAGCAGTTTTACAAAGGAAGGGGTTTACTCCAAGATCTCCTTCTCCCCTTGAAACTACCAACCTGATATAGCCATTTTCTTTCTGGTTGCGTGCAACTGCGTCTTCTACTGCTTTTTTTAACTCGCCTTTGGTTAAGGGAATTTCGAGCATAATCGCTTTTGCGCTTTTATAGAGTCTATCTAAATGTTCATTCAGTTTGAAGATCTTTCCAGAATAAATCCTGATTCCCTCAAAGACTCCGTCCCCATAGAGGAAACCATGATCAAATACTGACACTTTGGCATTTTCTTTTTCATAGTACTTTCCATTGATGTAAATTTCCATTATAACATCTCAGCTTGAATGAAGATTATGGGAATATAAGTATTTTTCTTCAAATTTCCCAACTATTTTTAATTAATTCTTATATTTCCTTACTATTTAGCAAATAAAAAGAAAAAAAGAAAAGAATCAGGAAAATTTATAAGAAAAATTTGTGAGAAAAATTTAGATAAGATGTTTAATGAGACCGCGTAATGAAAAAAACGAAGGAAAAAGCGAATGAAAAAGCAAATGTTCAGTAATCAAAGAGACTTTTCTGGCCTTTTCTTTTCTGAAGATCTCCCACTCTTACGCCAATTCGCCTGAATTCGATCTTGCTTTCAGAAAGGAATTCTTCCATAATCTCACGAGCTAGTTGGAGAAGTACTTCTCTTGAATAAATAGGATGGTTTAATGTGCGGCTTTTAGTATACATCTGAAAACGAAAATTTATTACAGTAACTGTTACAACGCGAAATGAGAGCTCTCTTGCATCAAGTTTTGATATAACATCTTCTGCTAATTTTTCGAGCAAGGGAAAAATAAGTTTAACATCAAGCGTGTCTTCTGAGAGCGTTGCAATTCGGCCAATCTGGTCAGAGCCGTCCCTTTCTTTCAAAGGAGAGTCGTCAATTCCTGATGCAGCCTGCTTCAACCAGATGCCTTTTGTTTTTCCAAAGACGGAAATAAGCTCGGTAACCTCATGTTCTGCAAGCTCTTTGACGGTAGTTATTCCCATTTCCTGCAGTTTTCCCGCAGTTACGTTTCCTATTCCCCAGAGTTTGGAAACATTAAGAGGGAAGAGAAAGTTCTCAAGCTTATCCGGGCTTATAACTGTGATTCCATCTGGCTTTTGAACAGAAGAAGCCATCTTGGCGACCAGCTTATTTGGGCCAATTCCTATGGAACATGTGAGGTTTTCTTTTTCTTTAATTTCCTTTTTGATCTGCATTCCAAGTTCAAAAGCCAGCTTAAAGTCTCCACCTGACTTTTCTGAAATTTCTATAAATGCTTCATCAATGCTTATTTGCTCAAAGGCATCTCCAGTTTCAGTGATATCTGCATAATTTCTTAAAATTGCCATAACCCTATCCGAAACTGTGGTATAAAATTCCTTTCTAACAGGCAGAAAAACAGCATCAGGATTCAATTTTTTTGCCCTTGGACAGGGCATACCCGCCCTGATTCCAAACTGCCTTGCGACATAATTGCATGTACTTACAGCCCCACTGAGCCCGCTCCTGCCAGAAAGCATGCAAACTACAACTGCTTTTCCGCGGAGCTCAGGATTTTCCCTTTCTTCGATAGCTGCATAAAAATAGTCCATATCTACATGAAGAACAACACGCTGCATTGAGAAAAAA
>CAZFNE010000048.1:0-14852 GCA_964520335.1 uncultured Methanosarcinales archaeon
ATATTTTTGTAGAAGCTGCTCCTTATCTGATTTTTGGTTTTGGGATTGCAGGAATTCTTAATATCTTTATTCCTGACAAGAAGATCCTGGAAAAACTTGGAAATGACGCAGGAAAAATTCGTTCTGTAATCAATGCATCTCTGGCAGGTTTACCTCTTCCTTTATGCTCCTGTGGAGTGATTCCTGCAGCCATGTCAATAAGGAAAAGAGGGGCAAACAAAGGTGCAACCTTATCATTTTTAATTTCAACTCCTGAAACTGGCATAGATTCGATTGCAATTACATATGCCCTCCTTGACCCCATAATGACGATTTTTCGTCCGCTGGCTACCCTCACAACAGCTATACTCACAGGTATTGCAGAAAATTTTTTGATAAGGGAAAAAGAAGGAAATAAAGAGGGCACAAAAACAACGGTTTCTGAGAAAAAAGTTGGGATTCTTACTCTTTCAACTTTAATTGGGACTTCTGCTCAGAATAATTCGTGCACCTCCTCAGCCTGCAGTTGCGCAGGTTCACGTTCAGGAAGTTTCGAGAGCAAAACGGCAGTAGATCTCTCCAGGGATTCAAGAATCGAATCTGTGAAGACTACGAGCACAACACAAACCACTATAAGTCCTTTAAATTTGACCGAAAAAACAGCTGAAAGTGTACCTATACACTCTCAGAAGAATGTGGCTTTGAAAATCAATACTAACTCTACTAGCTGTAACAGTTGCGGATGCGGATGTAAAGAAGAAAGTCCTCAAAATAACCTGGAAAAAGGAAAGACTTTAAGAGCCCGTTTGCTGGAAGGGATAAAATACGCCTATATAGACCTCCCAGGGGACATTTCAAAATGGATGCTGATTGGAATTCTGTTTGCAGGCATTATTTCCTACATGGTTCCTGAAACCCTTATTCAGAATTATTTGGGGGGAGGGCTTATGTCAATGTTTTTTATGCTCTTAGTCGGGATTCCCCTCTACATCTGTGCCACAGCTTCAACACCTCTTGCCGCAAGTCTGATAGCTAAGGGAATGAGCCCTGGTACAGCTTTTGTTTTCCTTCTTGCAGGCCCGGCAACTAATATAGCTACGATAACAATGGTTGCCCGATTTTTGGGGAAGCGATCAGCGGTTCTCTACGTAGGAGCGATTTCGCTCTGTTCTCTGGCAGCAGGGGTTACTCTTGACTGGTTTTACTTAAAATTTGGGGTCAATGCAGTTGCAAGCTTTGGAACTGCAAAAGAACTTCTCCCAGAAAACCTGCAAATAGCTTTTGCATTGTTGCTCCTTCCTTTAATGTTATATGGAACTTTTTGCAAGCAGGACAACTGTAGCTGTTAAGTGTTTTATTGTGGGCTAATAAGATAAAATAAATGAAAAATATATTAAAAAAGATAGTAAGAGTACCATAATAATATAAATGCTTGAGAAGAGAATATTCACTATGCAGGAAAATCCTGATTATAAAGAAAAAAAGGTAGTTAAAGGAAGTTATTTTGAAGTGCCGGGGACGCCGATACCTGACCCTACAGAAAAGAAAAATGTAAGGTCTGAGCCGAAAAGCGAGGAAACGAGGGGGGAAACCAGAACGGATACTACGCTCGAGAAGCAGGAACCAAAAGAGAAAGATTTTAAACCGCCAGGGGAGCTTGAAACTGGTTATAAGGAAAAATCCTGGGAAAAACCCCAGGGAGATACGGAAAGCCCTGTTGTAAATCCCGAATTTCAGGAAAAAAAGGAACCAAAAGAGAGCGACTTTAAACCGCCAGGCCAACCTGAAACCGGATACACAGAAAAGTCCTGGAAAAAACCTGAGGACATGGAACAAAAGGGAGCAGCTCAGGAAACTAAAAAAGAGGATACTCAGCCAATTGGAGAAGGAAAGAAGGAAGAGCCAAAAGAAGAAAAAGGCCCTGTTTATACAATGGAAAAACGCCTTACAAAAAGCAAAACTGATCGTATGTTGCTTGGGGTATGCGGAGGGATTGGCAATTATTTCGGGATTGACCCGACTTTCGTAAGACTTGGATTTGCGGCCTTCGTACTGCTGACAAATATAGTTGGTGTAGCCATTTACATCCTCCTGGCCATCTTGATCCCTTCGGAAAAGAGTGTTGATATGGTTCCGAGTACTAAGAGCAGAGATCTAAAGAAATAAACTGGGAAGAAAGTTCCGATAACCAGAAATAAAGCTTGAAATTACATAAAAACTGTATAATCTAATTCTAAGATCTAATTGGCACAGGACACATAAGAAAGGATTAGCACTCTGCGCTCATGCTGGTGCTAATTTTATTATATTTAATTTTTTAAAAACAAATACTTACATGAGCTTGTCTTAAAAAATGACTTTATTTAAAAAAGTATTTTATTTAAAAAAGTTATTTTATTTATGATTTTACGAGCTATAATATTTTTAAATTATATTTTAAGGCGAAAAAGCTCAAAAAACATAAAAACAGGAAAGAATAAAGCTTTGATAATCAGTTAAAATGAAAAGAAAGTGATATAGAAGAATAAGCGGGCTCGAAGGGATTTGAACCCCCGACGTCTGGGTTAGAAGCCCAGCGCTATATCCTGGCTAAGCCACGAGCCCAATTTGCTTTTTCTTCTGCGGAATACGAAATGCGCGTTTTAAGATAAAAACTTTTTGTATGAAATCCGATTTTTCTCGCGAAAAATTAAAAATATTTGAGTAGAAGCGGAATTATAATATATAACAATATATACCCCCATATTCAACTAATTAAGATTGCCAATATGAAACCCCCCTGATTTCCTGGTTTGTAGGAGCCTTGCGATATCTTTGCATACTGTCCATCAATATAAAAATGAAACAGTTTATTAAGGCTAATATGTTAAAGGTTTCACCAAGTTGGAAATCTCAAAATTAAATTCTAAAATTAAATTCTATAATTAGTAAGATCTCGAGGATTGTTCGCAAATGAGTGAGCTATTGATTTACTTGAATGGGGAATTCGTCCCTAAATCTGAAGCAAAAGTTTCAGTTTATGACCACGGTTACCTTTACGGCGACGGTGTTTTTGAAGGCATAAGAGCGTATAACGGACGTGTTTTTAAATTAAAGGAACATGTTGACAGGCTCTTTGATTCGGCAAAGGCAATTGATATGAAAATCCCCCTTACAAAAGAACAAATGACCGAAGCTATACTTGAAACTCTCAGGAAAAACAACCTTAGAGACGCCTATATTCGCCCTATAGTTTCAAGAGGAATCGGAGACCTGGGACTTGATCCGCGCAAGTGCGAAGTACCCACAGTTGTAATCATAGCTCAGGGCTGGGGAGCAATGTATGGGGATCTTTACGAAGTTGGGCTCACAGGAGTTAGCGTCTGTGTCCGGAGAAACGCCCCAGATACAGTGTCCCCTAACATAAAATCCTTAAATTACCTCAATAATATCCTGGCAAAAATTGAGGCAAATGAAAAAGGAGGAGACGAGGCTATCTTCCTTGACCAGAATGGCTTTGTCTGTGAAGGCTCCGGAGACAATATATTTATTGTCAAAAATGATCAGGTTTTTACCCCCTTTACTATAAGCAATTTAAAAGGTATTACCAGAGCTGCTGCAATTGAACTTCTTGCAGAGATGGGATACAAGGTCATTGAAGCAAACCTTGGTTTATTCGACCTCTATACAGCAGACGAGATTTTTGTTACAGGCACTGCGGCTGAATCTGCCCCTATGACCAAACTTGACGGAAGACTTATAGGCACAGGTAAACCAGGGACGCTTACGTTGAGAATGGTTGAGGCCTTTGAGAGAATTACTCAGACTACAGGCACTCCAATATATGAATAAAATTCAAAATCAGCACGTAACGAGTATAGCGGGAAAATCCCGCCATTAATTTTACTAAAATTCTTTATTGATCCCTTTAATCTTAATTAACTATTTTATCTTTTTAAAATTAGAATTTCAGTCAAATTAGCTGGAATATGATTTTTAGAACAGGATTTTTTAATAAGAATATCCTGAAATCTGAAAATCTAATTCTGCAAACATCTTCTTTTTCTTGAACCAATTGCTGGAAACTAATATTATTAAGAAGAGTGGAATTAAGAATAGAGGCATTCCCGGGGACTTATTTACAAAATGACTGATTCTCTGGTTTTTTCAATATTATTTTTGGTTTTTTGCATATCAAATTTTCTGCGGGAAAAAGTATATAGCGGCAGCAAATGCTATAAAAATGAAAATTATCTGTAAAGAAGAAAATTCGGGGAAGACTAAAATGAAACGGAAAGAATTTCGGAAACTTATCTCTGTAGAAAAAGCAAGGGAAATAATAAACAGCCTTGAACTTTTACTCAAAAAGGAAAATATTGATCTCGAAAAAGCCCGCGATAGAATTCTCGCAGAAGATATAGTTTCAGAAATTAATGTTCCTCCTTTCCCTAGATCTGTAATGGATGGATATGCCGTACAAGCAGAAGATTCGTATTCTTCCAGCGAAACAGAGCCGATCAGGCTAAAACTACTGGGAAATATTCCAGCAGGTTCGGATACAAAATTCAGAGTTTCAGCGGGGGAGGCTGTTGAAATAGCTACAGGCGCTCCTATTCCTGAGGGGGCTGATGCTGTAGTAATGGTTGAATATAGCTCAGAAGAGGACGGAAATGTGCTCATATCCAGGCCTGTAACCATTGGAGAAAATATTATGAAAGCAGGCTCGGATATCCTGAGGGGAGAGCGTGTACTCCGAAAAGGAAGAAAAATTGGAACAAGAGAAATAGGAGTCCTTGCCTCCGTCGGGAAAAAAGAAATCCCTGTTCTCAAATTACAGGTGGGGGTAATTTCCACAGGAGACGAACTTGTACCCCCTGGGGAAAAATTAGCTGTGGGGCAGGTATACGATGCAAATTCCTACACGCTTTATACCGGAATAGAAGAATGCGGAGCTTTTCCTTTACTTTATGGGATAGTAAAAGACGACGAAACAGTTATGGGAAAAACCCTTGAGGCTGCAGTTTCGGAATGCAGTTTAATCCTGACATCAGGAAGTACATCTTCAGGTGCAGGGGATGTAATGTATCGGTTAATAGATGAAATGGGAGAAACCCTTGCGCATGGTATCAACATAAAACCCGGCAAACCTGTTGTTATCGGTAAAATAAAAGGCGTCCCTATCATAGGCCTGCCTGGAAATCCTACGTCGGCACTGATTATTTTTAATGAATTCGTGGCTCCACTCATAAGAAAAACACTTGGAAACGAGAAAAGCCTTAAAAAGGCTGAAAAAGGAATTATGGGCACGAACTTCAGATCAGAAGGGCGCAAGCAACTTCTCCCTGTAGGGCTGGTCCGGGGGCAGGTTTATCCTGCAGATAAAGGTTCAGGGGCAATAACTTCTCTTTCCGGGGCTGACGGATTTATTGAAATCGCCCCTAATGTTGAATTTATTGAGGCAGGAACTCCTGTCGAAGTCACGCTGTTTGGGGAAGTTCAAAAACCAGATCTCTTAATAGCAGGAGAGTTTTGTTCTGGACTGGATTTACTTGAGGATCTCAGTGGTCTGCACTTTAGAACCCTTAACACTGGCTCAAGCGGAGGTTTCAGCGCAATTGCTTCAAAGACAGCAGATATTGCAGGTGTAAATATGCCTTCCAGAACCCCGGAAGTGCAGGCTGGAATTTTGTATAATATTCCAACTGTCAGGAATATAAGGCTCTCAAATGTTGTGCTTGTTAAAGGGTATAAAAGGGATGTAGGTCTCCTTGTCAGACAAGATAGTTCTATTTCCGGGCTTTCAGACCTTTCAGGAAAATCTCTGATTAACAGAAACCTGGGTTCAGGTATAAGAGCCTTATTTGACCTGAAAATTGCAGAGCTTGCTTCAGAAAGAGGAATTGGAAGAAAAGAATTTATTGATTCAATTCCAGGTTATTCTTCCGGCGCAAAATCTGAGGTAGTAGTTGGTGAAACAGTGCTTTCAGGAAAGGCAGAGGCAGGCATTGGATTAAGAAGCACGGCCGAAGCAAAAAACCTGAAATTCGTGAAATTCGCAGACGAAGAATACGATTTCTTGATTAGAAAAGAGGTTCTTGGAACTTGTGAGGGAAGAAAATTCCTAGAAGTTTTGAATTCTGAAGAATTTGCATCCAGGCTGCCAGCAGGCCTTCGGAAATATGAGAGAACAGGTGAAGTTATTTTCTTTGATTAAAGAGCCTTCGTTTAAAATTTAGAAAAGGGCAGGCCCACAACAAAGTTTAAATATTATTATACTTATTAAGAAATATAAATAAAGGGATTGGTTTTGGGATATCCGAATTAAGAGGCAAAACCAGGGAAAATCATTCCATAGGTATATATATTGCATTCAACTATTCAGGATAAAATACCCAGATTACAGATCTGTTTTGGATCAAAAATGTTTCTAGAGACGTTAAAGAAGTCTCCTTTTAAAACAATAATATCATTTCTTCAGTCCCGAAATCGGCAGGTTCCAGATGAGCAGTATACAGGAGCAAATACAGGAAGTCGAAGACGAAATCCGAAAGACCCAGTACAATAAGGCAACTTCTCACCATATCGGCAGGTTGAAGGCCAAGATAGCTCGCCTTCGAGATGATGTAGAAAGAAAGGCCTCAGCAAAAGGTGGAGGAGATGGTTATTCGGTAAGGAAATCTGGAGACGGAACGGTGACCTTAGTCGGATTTCCATCAGTAGGAAAATCTACCCTTTTGAATAAGCTCACTGACGCTAAGTCCGCAGTAGGAGCATATGAGTTCACCACACTCACAGTCGTACCAGGCGTGCTCGAACACAAAGGAGCAACGATTCAATTCCTTGACGTTCCTGGGCTTGTTAAAGGGGCATCTTCAGGACGCGGGCGTGGAAAAGAAGTTATTTCGGTTATCCGAAATTCGGATATGGTCATATTTTTGCTCGATGTCTTTCAGCCTAAACATTACGAAGTGCTTTGGGATGAACTTTACCAGGCAGGGATTAGAGTAGATGAGGAGCCCCCTGATGTTGTTATTAAGAAAAAAGACAGGGGCGGAATTGAAATTAACTCTACCATCGAACTTGACCTGGACGAAGAAACAATCAAAGCCGTGCTCGATGAGTACAAAATTCACAATGCAAGCGTCCTTATAAGGGAAAATATCACCGTTGACCAGCTTATTGATGTTGTCCTGAACAATAGGAGCTATGTCAGGTCACTTATAGTTGTTAATAAGGTTGATCTGGGCTACCCTCAGTTGATTGAAGAATGCAGGGAAATATATCCAGATGCGATTTTCATTTCCGCACATAAAGGAATAAACATAGAAACCTTAAAAGACGCAATCTACGATCGCCTTGGTTTTATCCGGGTATATTTAAAACCACAGGGGCAGCCTGCAGATATGGAAGAGCCCCTGATAGTGATGAGTGGCACCAATATCGGTCAGATTTGCGACCGTCTGCATAGGGATTTTCGGAGAAAATTCCGCTACGCCCAGATCTGGGGCGCTTCTGCTAAACACCCGGGGCAGCGTGTAGGGATCGACCATAGAATGCAGGACCAGGACATTCTTACAATAATAATCCAGAAATAAAACAAAAGGAAATAAGTTTAATTCAAAGAAAAAAAGTTTTATTCCTTTTTTAGTTGATTTATATTTTTTTAAGAATACATATAGCGGAATTATAAGGATCCGTAATATAAAAAAGGAAAGCGAAAAAAGAAAGAAATTTCGCTTTTAATCTTTTAATTTATATCCCTTCAAAAGCCTGCATTGATTCAGATATTTCTGAAAATACTTCTGGTTCTCCAGTGTTCTCGGAATCTAAAGAACTGCTGGCTTCAATTCCATCTTCAAATTCAGCAGCATATTCAATAGGGCTTTTTCGTGGAATACTTTCAGATATTTTTCTTGAAGTCTCGATTTTTTCTGCATTTCCAAGCCCATATCTATCTTTTGCAGCTTCAAGAATCGTTGCAAGCATCCCTGAATAAGAAAGATTTGCATAAGCTGCCATTTTTGCCAGATGCCCGTCCCAGCACCAGCCTGGATTTGGATTTGCCTCAAGAAGCCTGGGCTTGCCTTCAGCATCGAGCCTCCAGTCAAAACGAGCATAATCCCTGCATCCTAGCCTTGTAAAAAGGGATATGCACCATTTTACAATTTCTTTTCTGGTTTCTTCTGGAAGATCTGCAGGCACGGATTTTATTTTCCAGTAAGGAGAATCCGGAATCCATTTAGCTTCATAGCCGCAGATTCTCGGAAGATTTTCAGGCACTGCAGAATAGTCTTCTTCTATAATAGGCAGTACTGTGCAAACAGGCGGATTTCCAATAATTCCGATGCTTATATCTTTTCCAGGCAGAAACTCCTCCAGGAGAAAAGCTCTTTCAGATCCCAGTTTTTCCCGAGTTTCAGTCAGGATATCAGAGAGTTCTTCCCGATTGTGCGCAATACTTTTCTGCGTAATCCCAAAACTTGAATCCCCGGAATTGGGTTTTACAATCAATGGAAAACAAAGAGGAAGTTTTGGAATTTCAGAATCCTGAGTAACTAAGATTCCTCGTGCAACAGGAATTTTCATTTCCTTTGCAACCCCTCTTATAATCGATTTATCATAACAAAAAGCAAGGCACTGAGGACCTGCCCCTGTATATGGGATATTAAGCTGTTCAAGTAAAGCCGGAACATGCAGTTCTTTTGTAGGGTCGTTCAAAAATCCTTCATCACAGAGATTAAGGACAAGGTCAATTTTTCCTGCTTTCTTTTTAAGGTCATCAAGCAGAGTATCGTGTTTATCAAGGTAAGTGAATTTCATAAAAGGAATCTCTGCAAGAGCCTTTCTCATTCTTTCAAGCGTATCAAAATCGTCATCATCGAATACGCAGGCAGGCTTAACCTGATCTTCTTTTCTTGGATCCCCAAGCACCACTATAACATTTAAATGTTTTTTGATTCCGGCTTTCTGAAGAGAGGAAGGCCAGACCTTTTCAACAGGAGCTGAGAGTATAATCCTCTGCTCCATCATGCCTGCATCCTGTGTCCCTGCAGATACAGGACTGAAGGTTGTATGAAAAGTAGGGCTGCTGAACCCTGAGTTTGTAAGGAGTTCAAAAAGACTCTCCTTATTGTACAGCCTTTCAGCATAGAACTGGTCTGCAATTATCCCCCTATCAATTCGACTTATTACTTCCCTGCAGATCAGGCGGTCCCCGTCTGCCGAAAGGGCTCTTTCCCTGCAAACGAAATATTTTCTATCCAGCCACTCCCATGATCTGGGCTGAAAATTCTTTTTGAGATGATCTCCATCTGCCGCATCAAGGAAAACTTTACCCCCAGGTTTCAATACTCTGGAGATTTCCTCAAGGACTTTACGGTCCTGAACGGTAGAATCAAAGTACCCAAAGCTGTTACCCAGGATAGTAACCACATCAAAAGTATCAGACGGATAGGGAAGCTTTCTTGCGTCCCCCTCTTTAAATTTTACCTGCAGGTTTTCTTTCTGTGCTCTGGCTTTTGCTTTTCTTATAAGATATTGAGATCTGTCATACCCCTCAACATTTGAAAACCCCCTTCTTGCGAGTTCAAGTACATGCCTTCCTTGCCCACAGCACAGATCAAGAATTTTTGTTTCTTCATTCACCCCCAAAATGGAAATTATCAGATCGACCTCTTTTTTAGTAACCTCTGTATCATCCAGAAGATCGGCATCGGTCTTAAGATAAAGAGAGTTAAAAAGAGTTTGCCACCAATCGGACCGAACATGAGGCTCAAGATCCTCAACAGGCCCGAGCGTTTTCTTCTGTACCGTACCTCTGGCGCGTTTGCGCCTGGTATTTGGATCGATATTGTTTTCGGCCATGATCTTATATCTTCCCAAAAAAAATGTATGTGTTAAGACTATATCAAGTTTATCAGTCTGGGAAGAATTAAATGTAAATGTACAAAAAATTTGAAGAATAAAAAGGATTAAAAAGGCCGGAAATGGAATTTTAGACAACAATAGTAATTTTTAGCCCAATTAGAGCCCACTTACATTTTAAGATTCAATTTTTAAGATTTAAAGAAAAATAAAATAAATTATTGCATCTAAAAACGTTACTAAAAGCCCTATCCTGGAAAACTCGGCAAATGAAAGAGTTTGGCCTTCCTTTTCTGCATTCTGAATGATTATAACATTACTTGCCGCTCCCAAGATCAATAAATTCCCCGCAATTGTACTTCCAGCGGCAAGAGCCATCAATTGCCCTTCAGAAATAGTACTGCCCATTGCAGGTAAATAAAGCGCAACAAAGGGAACATTGGAAATGAGCTGGCTAAGTCCTATACTGAGCGCAATGATTACAGGTATAGAACCTAACTGAGGAGATAGCCTGTGCAGAAATTCCTGACATGTTCCCGAAATCCATACGCTTTCCATAAGTACAAACATGGAAATAAAAAAAACTAAAGTCGTCCAGTCAATATTTTTTAATATTTCAATCCGTCTTTTGCTGAAGAGTATAGGGGCTGCAGAAAAAAGAGCTATTAAACTAAGGTTGAAGTCCCAGGCTGGAAAAAACTCTACAAGAAAAATCTTACAGCTTATTAGAATTAACAGGAAAATAAGAGCTATTTTTGAAATATAGGCAAGTTCAGGATCCTGAATGATTTCCTCAGAGTGAATTAAAGCTGATTTTGTAAATTCCTGCCTGAAAAATAATTTAAGCACACCATAGGCAATAATAATGCAGATAATAGTTGGCAATGCAAGGTTATGTAAAAAAGTTACAAATGGAGCCTCCAGGTTCCCATTAATTGCTATTAGCAGGTTTTGAGGGTTTCCAATTGGACTCATTACACTGCCCGTAGTTACTCCAAAAGCCAGTGCAAAGAGCATAAGCTTAGAAGATATATTGTATTTTTTAGAAAATTGCAAGACGAGGGGTGTGCCCATAATAGCCAGCGTATCATTCATAAGAATGGCAGAAAACATGCCTGTAGTAAATAATACCAGCAGAACAAGCTGGTCTGTATTTTTGGCTCTTGAACAAATCAGGCTCCCAAGGTAAGAAAGATATCCGCTCCTGTTAAGGGCTTCACCTACACAAAAAGCCCCAAAAAGAAAAATAAGCACATCAAGATTTATTGCATGAATGGCTTCTTGAGGAGAAATTTGCCCGAGTAAGAGCACCAGGAAAGCTCCTAATGTCATAATCTGCCAGATCTGGAACTGCAGAGACCCGACCTGCCTGAATGCAGTAAGTAAAAAGACTCCCAGGAGAATGAATACAGAAATATCAGGTAATGGGATAGGGAATTGTCCGGTTCCCATTATTGAGGCCAGCACGGGTTCTATAGCCATAAGGTTCACAAACTTATTAATATAAGTCAGAAAGATCTAATTTAGAATGTGTTATCCATATAACTATAAAATATCTGCGCCCCTGATGATAAGAAAAAAGCTTTCTAAATTATGAGTCTGGAATTTGAGTTTTAAATAAAAGATATAAAGAGGCTGCACATTATTTTGGATTATAGCAATATATTTTCCGTTTTCTGCAACTGTTCTTAAAAAAGAAGCCCTATAAATTTCGATTTGCCCTGAAGCTGATATAATTTGTGAAGGACAAACGGTTGAGGAAGCTCTTGAGGAATTAAAAAGAGAAGTTGGGAAATTCCTTGGGGAAGAACTGCCTAAGGGCTTTTCAAAAATCACATTTTTTAATTAAAATTTCCGGGTTTTTTCCGGGTTTAATCGATGGTCTAGATTTTGCATAATCCCTAACCTTCGTATAATACTATCGTATCTCTTAGCCTGCATATGTTCTACATTTCCAAAATAAAAGCTAAAAAGATAGAGGATAAGAAAAAAAATAAATCATTAAAAGAAAGGCTGGTAAAAGCCTTTCTGCCAATAAACTTTTTAATGTATAAATTTAAAGAGGCTGCTGATAAGATAAAGTCTTGACCCTATCCAATTGCAGTATTGAATGCAATATAGACACTCAGCTTGATCGGTCCTTCTTTACCTCAAACCAGCGAAAGCACTTCTTCAGGAACATAAACCTTTCCAGTCTCAGGCACATAGACAACAATACATTTGAGCTCATGCGTTACTCCATCTTTAACAAGAATATTCTTGCTTACTGGAAGCTCTGCATTACCTATTTTTAATACCGGATTTGAAGAGTTAGTAAAGTCCACCAGGTATTCGTTCTTATCAATTTTACAGTCTCCGTTATCTCTGGAATAAACTTCACCCACATTAACAAACAAACGCTTACCTGTTTCATTCAGGTCAAGCTACATTTTTTCGGCAATATAACTGGCAATTTCTGTGTTATCCATGTGACCCACAGGCCTATCAGGGCCGTAAGTCCAGAGAGGGACATCTTCTCCGCAGTGCCCGTGACTGGTCCAACCGATGACGGTATGATTTTTACTGATTACCTCACTTATAGAGTAGTCAAGAGGCCAGCCTTTTCCATTGTCGTACATTTTAAGAATTTCAGTTACATCTTCATCGGTTGCATCAATGCTCCACCAGGTTTTTAACTTAGTTTTAATATTTTCAGAGGAGACGTTAGAGCCGATCTTAGATACAACACCTAAAGAATTGAGTTTCATTCCCTTCAAGGGTTTTACTACTTCTTCTATAGTCGTAGAATCATATTCAGGGTCTGAGTAGCTCCCAATTGTCATGCCTCCGGTATTATGGTCCGGGAAGGCCAGAACAAGAGTATGGCCGTCTTCTTTTGCAAAATTGACTGCAACCTTTACAGCTTCGTCAAAAGAGAGAAAACTGGTCACTGCATAAATAGGATCATTTGCATGACCTCCCCCGTCAACCTGGCTTTCTTCTACCAGAAGGAAAAACCCATCCTTATCCTGGGAAAGTAATTCAATTGCCTTTCCTGTCATCTCGGGAAGGGAAGGTTCTTGAGGAGAAAGTACAGGGCGATTAATATCTGAAGTCATATGGCTGTTAGCAAAAATCCCCCAGGCTTTGCAGCTACTCAAATTAGACATTTCACTTTTATTAGTAGCTAACTGATAACCTTGATTGAGAAGTACTTTTGTTAGATTTTCGCCGTCAGTTCTTTTTCCTTTTTCAGTTGTAGGAACCAGATAACTGGAACCTCCTCCAAAAACTACGTTAATGTTCTGGTAGACAAGCTGCTCCATAATCTCGCTTTCGTTGTCCCTGTTATTAACATGCGAGGCAAAGGCTGCAGGAGTAGCGTGACTGACTCGTGAAGTTACTACCAGTCCTGTAGCTTTCCCCTGGAGCTTAGAACTCTCGAGAACAGTTGCAAGAGGTCTATATTGTAAATCCTCAGGAGGAGCTTCGAGATTACTTAAAACTATATCTGGTGCCGGACCTACACTTATAAACCCATTTGTTGTTTTGTATCCTGTAGCAAAAGCCGTTGCAGCAGAAGAAGAGTCAGTGATTACTGAATCAGTACTGTAAGTTGAAACTGTTCCAGTAATCATGTCATCCACCTGCAAAGGTTTTCCACTGTACCAGCGAGCCAGAGTCTGGACACTCTGAGAGCAACCATCAGGGACAAGAATTATAACATTTTTAATTTTGGATTCTGACTCTGCAGAAGGTTTAAAGTTGACATTATCATTTGAAAGGTTTCCCTGTCTGCTGGCAGTATTAAAGTTTGATGCTGCAACACTTCCTACAAGGAAAAAACCAAACTATGGATAAAATAAGTAAAGCGTTTAATCTCTTTATTTTCATAATATAACCTCAAGTTTGGGATTACCGTTAAAAATTTTTATAAAAAACAGATTTAACAGAACTATTAACTTTTAATATTAATTTATAAAAAAGAAATGGACTTATATAAATTTTTCACATAGAAAATATATATTATTTTGTAAAAAATTATTCTGTAAAGCATTTTATCTGTAATTGGGGTTTAAACGGAGCAAAATGTTTATTATATATTTATGAGATTTTGATTAATTTGTCAAATAAAATAAAGATTTGCGCTTATAATCTGGATCTAAAACCCTTTATTTACAATAATAATTTTTAGTGTTTGAAATAAATGAATATGAAAAACTAATATAAAAACAGGAGTATTATAATTTATGACACACATGTTTACTTTTTCTGCGATGGTAAAAAAAGAGAACGAACTGTATGTTTCTAAATGTCTTGAACTGGATATAACAAGTTGGGGAAAAACTATCGAAGAAGCAGTTTCAAATCTGAAAGAAGCAGTTGAGACTTATATTGAAAAAGAGAATATCACTCTCCCGCTTAAACGTCCTTTTCTAACGACTTTTAAAATTGCAGAAAAAAGAATAACAGATGGCCGACGAGTTTGAAAATCCACGAAAACTCAATATAATGGGAATTAAATAATTAAAAGCTCAAAAAGTGATCCTAAAAAAGAATATCTGGCACGGATTTAATACTTAAATTACAACAGATTTTCTACAAAGATAAAGTAAACATGTAAAGTCAAAAAAGTAAATAGATGAAGCAAATAAACCTTCAAAAGACAGTAGTTATTATTAGAAGTAAAAGACAAAATATGTTTGTAAAATTGTGATAAACAAATACATTTATTGGTTTTTTTTGATTATAAAAACTAAAAAAAATGGAAGAAACGATTATTCAGAGATATTAATGAAAAGAATATCAATAGAGAGAATATTAATAGAAAGAATATCAAAAGAAGAAATTTAGAAGTTTATTCAGTTTGTGGTGAGGAATTTTATCGGGAAAATTCTTACAATTATATTTTCAGGCAATTTTATTAGTTTATTTATTCAATCTAATTTTGGCATTGTTAACTAAACATATCTAACTCTTTATTTCTATATTTCACTAATAGAAGGACAGAGTATTTTAGCATTTGAAGACTCTTCGTATAACACTTTGTC